>NZ_DASWOM010000129.1:0-7189 GCF_036398755.1 Acerihabitans sp.
ACATCAATTAGAAGAGGCCAGAAGGAGGGACTTTCAAGCGCTTGCCGAGCAATTTCAATACCACATCAATTTATCCAAGGAAGTGTTAGATAAAGCCCTGGCGGAATGTCATGAAGATCATGATGGCTATCACTCCCAGCCAAGACCCACCACCTTGGCGGCGGCACAGGCGCTGGATAACTATATGCAGGCGCAGGTTTTAGCCGCCCAGCACAAGAAGCAATCTGCCTACCAGGCGTTGAGTGACATCAACGATCGCCTTTGCCATCTCAGTACCGGCGTTATCGCATTACATAAAGAGCTAAGCACTACCCCGAGCACGCCTGTTCGGGAACGCTATTTGCGTCAGGAATACCAGCTTAATTTAGAAAAGACCAAACGGAATAACCTTGACCATGCCGCCCGGGCAAGAGCCGGACAGCTGGAAAACGCGCTAATCCGGAAAAATGAAACCGGTCAAATTTTAGCGGCAACAAGAAAGCAGGCCGGTGAACAGAAGGTTGCCAGGGTTCACCCTGTCGCCCGGGAGGCTGATAGCAAGCCTGAAAAAGCCGCTAACCCCAGTAGCGAATCCCTGGCGGGCAATAACGCTATTCCCGCATCGGTCACACCGTCCATGGCGCAGGTTAACGCGCGGCGCGCCATCGCGTTATCCGGCATGGCCGTTGCCCTCTCGCCCGGCCTGGCCACGGCCACTGCCGGCGTTAATGGTGGACAGGCAGCCGCTGCCGGTAGCGGGGCTAAAGGTGTTGCGCTACGCACCGCCTTAAGCGCATTAGGGTCGGCCGCGCTCGGGCTGGCGAAACATCCCCTTGGCCTGGGGGTGGGGTTGTTGGCCTCTAGCGGCAAGGTGGGCGAAGGCAGCGAAAAAGTACCGGGGCGCGACCCGACGCAGCGCTTCGCTGCTGCTCCGGCGGAGCAATCTGAACCGGCGTCCGCGCCGCAGGTCAGCTTTGCTGCGGCTTGCACCGTGGGGAATAACTTCTTGAGCATGCGCGCAGGAGCTGCCCCTGAAAGCGGGGTGGTCGAGGGAACCACTGGCGACGCTGCGAGAGGTAAGATAGAAGCCGCGCCGGGGCTGAATAAGGCGACAACCAAACCGCAGGAGGCAGCCTGTCTAGGTAACCCTCTGTGTGTGACGAAGCTTATCCTACATGGGCAAGGACCCAATATAACCGCAACCCTTCCCGTTGCAGATGATCTGACGGGCGGTAAACTTGAAAACCCGCTACCGAACCAAACCAATAAAAACATCCAGATCTCCCCTGATACGCGTAGCAGGCAGGTGAACAGGCATACCGGCAATACCGAAGGCAAGCCTCATATGAGTGGAAATACGATGGTAACGCCAATCCCTGATGGGCCGAAACGGGATGAGTTGGCTCATTTTAATAAAATTTCTCAGGGGGATCATGCTATTATAAGAAATAGAGAAGGACGCCCTGTTAGTTCCGTTATTAAAGATGTTCAAACATCCAGGCCATGTGATATTTTGGTTCAAAATGATGGGCGATGGGTGATTTTAGGCGATAATGGGCGGGTTCATTTATTAGAAAAAAATGGGCAAGTGATCACTTCATTTAAAAATGTAAATAAAAATACAACCCAGCGTGTTAATGATGGACGATGGCATAAAGCTAGCAATGATGAGTTGGCTGATTTTAAAGATAAATTTACTGATTATGTTAGGTGGTGAAAAATGGAATTGTTAAAAGAAGAATTTGTCTCTTGTGTCACATTGTTTGATATCAGGCTTTCTGAAAGTGAAATTACAGTATTAACGGACTGTTTAAGTTTGATATTAACGCATTGTTCTGATGAACAAATTAACCAAGAAACGGTGTGTGATAGTAAAGAAGAATTAAGTTGGTATCGTGATGATTTATTAGGATTAATAAAGGCTATGGAGCATAAAGAATATCTCCCCGAAAAGTATAAAAATATCTAGTTCATACTCATATTAGTCCCGACTTTTTGTCGGGACCCTATAAGCTGGAGATAAGTGGCAACAACGCCTTTGGTAGGGTTGGCTCTAGCGGTGAAGGAACGCGTGAGCAATGTGCGGTACGTGATGGAGCACGCGGACTGGGACGCATGGAGAGCCGATGCGAAGAAAACGCCGCGGCCAAACCGAATCTGGGCAAGGACATAGCCAAAGCCACCGACACGCAAAAAACCGAACTTGGCGGCGTGGGAGCGGGAACGCCGGGTGGTTGGGGTCCGGAGGAAGAACAGGAGGCCCGCGGTCAATACTCTTAAAATCATTATGGGACACATAGTGATGGCATAGGTTTCCATGAGGGCAATAAAAAAATTAGTTTGGGATTCTTGGCAACACCATCCAAAAACTACAATTGATGGACGTCAATATGGTCAGATAGGTGATCGGTTTTATGTGGTTTTGACCCCATATATCCAAACCTGCTGATCCCGCGGTATGGGAAGACTGGATAGCAGCAGTTAAAAAAATGGATTGATCAAAAATCCCGATTAATTAAATGGGTCCCGGGTTCTTTTCTAAAGATAAATGGGATGCAAACAATCTAAATAATAATAACGAGCCCGGCGTTGTCGAAAAACGGCACGGACATGTGCTGGATACAACTTATGCCGGACCACGTCAGCCCGGAGACGGCGCGAATCTGGACCCAGCAAGCATCGGGGCGGTGCATGCGGCACGTCATCCGGTGGAGCCGACGCCCCAAGGCGTGGAGATCGAGGACGCCAGGGTGCTCGCCCACCGGATGGCAGACAACGCGGACGCAAATTGAGCCAGAAGCCGGCAACTCAGGCGTTGCCGGCGATATTGAGCACCAGCGCCCGACAAAGCCCGTCCGGTTGTTGCGCAACGGTCAGCGCCAGTTTTAATGCCGGCAGTTCTCGTTTGAACCATTTCGGCACATGATCGCAGGTTATGTCGATTTTTTTAAAGGTTCCCGCGCGTAAAAAAGGCAGCAGGACCTGCTTTGAGGTCAGGGCGCCGTCGCTTTTCAGCGCGTCGACCAGATTAAGGCAATATTCCCCCGCGCCCCGGCCGGGCCTGATAAAGTCTTGCGGCGCCTGCGCCTGTTCCCGCTGCGCGTTCTCTTCCACAAACTGCCGGATACGCGACAGGAAACCAGCCGGTTCCCCGGTCAGCCGCCACATATTGATACCCATGCCGTCGAAATAGGACAACAGGGCGCCGTGAATAGCGGTGGCGACAAAGTGGCGGCAGCCGTCCAGCGACGTCAGCATCGCCAGGGTGCGGGTCCTGATTTCGCTTAATCCCATCTGCTGGTGCAGGGCGAACGGAATATCCATGACCTGCCGCCAGCCGTCGGCGGCGGTTTCATATACCCTGACGGTGCCGGGCTGGTACAGCGAGGCGGCCCGGCCGTCGGCATCGATAAATACCGCTATTTTCATTTCACCCTCCTCTAAAAACCGTGCTGTTTACCCTTCATTGAAATGATATCAATACGCAACACCAGGGTGGCGCGCACATTGGCGATGGGAAAGCTCCAGGATTTATCGCTGAAACGGGCGACAATCAGGTTAAGCGCGGCGATCTTTTCCGCCTCATCCTTGATAAACACCGCGTTGCCGAGGCCGATTACCGTGCGGTGCCTGGCCTCGAAATTGCAGATGACCTCGTCTTCCACCACGCCCTGCTCGGTTGAAACGGCAAAGCACAGGGTGCTGTTCCTTTTCAGCATCTCTATCTTGGTGCCGGCCCTGGCGGAATGGAAATAGAGCGACGCGCCGTCCCAGGCGTAAAATACCGGTACCATAAAAGGAATATCGTTCTCGGCCAGGGCGATATACATCACCTTGGCCGAGTCCAGGATGGCCGCTATTTCCGCTGGATGGGTGATTTCCCGCTCGTCACGGCGCATGGCGCCGTGCGGATGTCCCGACGCCGTGGGTATATCAGTGGGCTGCATGTGGTCCTCTCTTTATTGGGCCGGTGAACCCTGGGATTCCAGGGGGGCTAACAGTGCCGACAATTCCCGGCAAATGGCGATAATGCCAAGGGTGTCTTCCAGGGTCGGGGTGCCGTGGTGGTAGTTATCCAGCGAACAAATGCCAAAAATCTCATCCAGCGCGCGGATTTGCCGGCTGAGTTCCGGCGCGAAGGGGATCACTTCCTCCGCCGAATCCATCAGGCTGCCATAATTGTGGTTATACGGCATGCTGCCGTACCAGGCGCACAGCGCGATGAGATAACATTCCACGGCAATGGACGCCACGTTGAAGATAAGCCCCGGCGACTGCGACTGTTCGGCGAACAGCACCGCCCGCCGGTGATAACCCTTGGCATCATGGGACAGCCGGATAAACTTTTGCCGATCGGATTCAAAAATCAGTTTTGACATCGGGTGTTATCCTTATAACCAAACGCGTGCCCGCTACCAGACGTTGAGGATCCACTCTTTGTTTTTCTTGTATTCCATATCGGTAAACAGCGCGTTGGCAAACTGTTCCGCCAGCCAGATGGCCCCGGAGTAGCCCACCACCGGATGGCGCCACAATCCGGCGCGATCATAGGTGGGGAACCCAACCCTGACCATGGGTATCTGGTTGTCGATGGCGGTAAAGCGTCCTTTGGAATGCCCGAGAATCAAATCGAGTTTCAACCCTTCGTGGGTAATACGGTTTTCCAGTTCCCACAAGTCGGCGTTGGTAATGATCTCCATGCCGTAGTCCACCTGCTCTTGCAACGCGATAATGCGGGGGTCTTTATCGTAAAACGCATTATCGTCGCCCAGCAGCAGCAATACCGGCTTCATTTCCAGGTCCAGGCAGAACTCGGCCAGTCCGATAACCAGATCGGGATTGCCGTAAATCGCCACGCGCTTATCGGCCAGGAACATATGCACCAAATCGGTCAGAGCGTCGATGGCGATGCCGCGCTCGCGCACCAGCGACTCCGGGATAGCCTTGCCGGTAAGCTGCCGCAGGTTTTGCAGGAAGGTGTCGGTATTACGGATGCCGATGGGCGTCGGTCCGATAATGGTGGGGATGGCGAATTTTTCTTCCAGGTAATCCGCAGCCTTGCGTCCTTCATAGCGGTTAAGCGCGATGGTGCCCATGGCGTTGGCGGTGCCGACCAAATCCTCGATGGTGGTATTGCCGTGGGAGACCGTGTTGCCGCTGGGCATCACCGGGGAATCGAAGTCTTCAATTTCAAACAGCACGGTGGCGTCGATTTGCATTTCCGCCAGCAGGTGCTTGAGCGCCGTGACGTCGCCTGGGTTTACCCAGCCGGTGATAAGGTTAACCTTGCCGTTGGGCTCGCTTTTCCTGGCGAAATACTTGACGAAATCCCGTACCGTCACGTCATAGCCGCTTATCATGCTGCCGACGAAGCTTGGGGTATGGATGGGGATCAGGTGGACCTCGCGGCCAGGGTATTTCACCGGCAACAGCTCTTCGTTAAGCTTGCGCACCACGCCGTCCACGTCGTCGCCGATCACCTCGGTGGAACAGGTGGTGATAATCGGCACCACCTTGACATGGGGATAACGCATCAGCAGTACGTCCACCGCCTGTTCCACGCGATCGAGCGCGCCGAATACCGCGCCGTCCTCATGCACCGAGGAGGAGGCGATTTCAAAGCTCTCCTTGAGGTGCTGGGAAATCAGCAGGCGCACGAACATCACGCAGCCCTGGCCGCCGTGGACGATGCCAATACAATCCTTGACGCCGATGCTGGCATATTGCGCCCCCGCCGGCTGGCAGGTGAATATCGGGTTGATAACGCCGATCCGGTCTTTTTTTCTTAATTCACACGACATGATATTGCCCTCTAATAGCGCTGATCGGTTAATTCCGCATTCAACGATCCGGTAATCGTCAGGTGGTTCAGCCGCGCGTGGAGCGCGGTGATAAGCGATGCGATCTCCGCCTTGTCCATCAGGCCCAGCCAGGAAAAGTGCGTTTTATACGCGTCCACCAGCACCACGGCGTCGGCCCAATAGCAGCGATTGGCCGGCGTGGTGAGATCCACCGGTTCATCGCATAATAATTGCGTGACGATGGACAACACGCCCTCATTCTGCTTTTCCCGATCCCAGACGCGGGAATGAAACTGCCAGAGGCAATTTTTCATGATGTAATCAATCAGCGGCTCGATGCGTTCTTCAGTCTGGTTTGCCATTGATGTTCTCCTTATTCCGCCGTACTGACCGTCTGGCCGGGAAAGGTGGGATAAACGCGCTCCCGTAATTTGGATACGCTGTCATAGTCGCCGGTGTACTGGCGCAGGGTGGTCGATGCCAGGGTCTGCTCGTCAAGGCCGGTGGCGGCAAGCATTTTCTGCGTAGCGAATCCACGGTCGGTCGGTATGTCGTCTTGGCTGATATCCAGCCGGGCCAGCTGATGGATGGGTGAATAAATGGCGTTATAGATATCGCGCGCAAAACGCACCCAGCCCTCGTACCCTTTATAGGGACCGTTGTGATAGGCGTGGGCGTTCAGGTAGGGCACGCGTATTTTTTTCGCCACTTCGCCGGGACGCTTGCCGGTAAAGATGACATCCGGCTTGAGCTGGTACATCGCTTCCAGGGTTTCCAGCTCATTGGGATCGTCGATGGCCATCGCGCCGGCCTCGCAACGGGCAATACCTTTTTCCATATCGCCCTGATGGCCGAATTTGGTATAAACCGATACCACCTCCACGCCCATTTCCGCATGGATAACGTGCGCCCAGTGCCAGAGTTTGGAACCGCCCGGCCACAGACAGACTTTTTTGCCCTTCAGGCGCGCCATATACCAGTCAAGCTCCGGTTTCCAGCGGGCGGTTTCCTCGTCGATAATGGCCTGCGCGCGCTCTTCGATACCAAAAAACAGCCCGATCTTGCGCAGGGAATCCGATAAGGGGCCGAAACCAAAACCGTCGATATCCAGGCGCGGAATGCCGTAACGCACCCGCAGTTCGTTGGCGATGTATTCCGCCGAACGCGCGCACTCCAGCACATTCAGGTGGGCTTTATGCATGCCGCGCAGATCGTCGTAGGAGCCGTTGCCGGTAAAGGTGGACAGCACCTGGATACCCATGCGCTTAAAATAATCCACCATCACTTCCTGATCGCCCTGGATGTTGTATTCGCCGACATAGTTGATGACATGATCGCTGGTGATTTTCGGCTCGACGGTGCCGACTTTCTGGTTTATCCAGGCGATATTGATTTTGTGATGGCCGCCC
>NZ_DASWOM010000130.1:0-2359 GCF_036398755.1 Acerihabitans sp.
CGATGATCAAACGCTTTCAAACGGATACGGATTCTTTGGTTCTGCATGAGACCAGAGCTCCAATTATTTATAAACGTAGAAAATTACTCCTCACACCCATTTCGATTGATGGGGGAGTGTAATCGTTCAGTATTATCCCCAAATCGGGGATGTTGTGTGCTGGCTTACCACTTTCGCGACCAGCGCGGACTCAGGGAGTCGGCTTGTTTCTTATGTATATGAGACAAGCCCGCGCATTATACGTGAAATTGCTCATGAAGCAAGCGACGATACGGCAAAATAACCGGTTATCGGCGCGCATTCCAGTTCCTGGCTTACGGATTTGGCGCGCGCGCCGGTTTCAGGCAGGGTTATGCAGGCGGGATTCACCAGGGAAGCAATAGGGAGGCAATGAGGGCTATGTTTATTATCTGCCTGATGATATACGCCGTCATGATGGGCCACCTGGCCCAGCGCATCGTGGGGCGATCCACGGCTTTGCCCGGGCAGCCGATCGCGTGGCGAGCCCATACGCCTGGTTCACGCCAAGGTGCCATGGGCGGCGAGCCAATGGCGACCGGCAGGGCGCGGGCGCCCCATGTCGCGCCGGAGGCGCTTGCCCGCCTGCTATGGCGCCATCGCTACGCTATCGGCTGCGTGGCGCTGTTCTTGACGCTTTATACCCTGCTGCCGCCGCCGCGCCTGGTTCCCGGCCTGGTGTTAAGCTGGTTCTTACTGACCTTGGGCTTGATTGACTACCATACCCTGCTGTTACCCGATCGGCTGACCCTGCCCTTCCTGTTGTCGGGAATAGGCTGCGCGGCCGCGGGCGGCGCTGTCTGCCCGCCTTTTGAGGTGGGATACGCGCGCGTGTCTCTCCATGACAGCCTGCTGGGCGCGCTGTACGGTGCCGGCGGACTGTGGCTGCTGAACGGGGTGTTCGGGTGGGTGAAGGGCTATGCGGGGCTGGGCGGCGGCGATATCAAGCTGCTCGGTGGGCTGGGCGCCTGGCTGGGATGGCCGGTTTTGCCGTTACTGTGCGCGGCCGCGGCGTTAACCGGGCTGGTTTGGTGGCTATGGCGGCGCAGAGCGGACAATGAAGTGCCCTTTGGCCCCTTCCTGGCGCTGGCCGGCTGGATGATATACATCGGCCCGTAGCCGCGACGTCCCCGGTTGCCCGTAAAAATGCGGCCTGGGCACGCGTGCGGCGCGGCGGCACGAGACCGATGCGTATCGGTAACAACATGAATATCCTGCGCAGGCGTTGCTTTTATTATCATCCGGGAGCAGCCGGCCGGTTATTGCGCCGCATCTTTTAACTGTGACTGGAGATAATTTTGCAGGCCGACCAGGGTGATCAAATCCAGCTCCGTTTCCAGAAAGTCGATATGATGTTCTTCATCCGCCAGGATTTCGATCAGCAAATCGCGGGTGACATAGTCCCTGACGGTATCGGCATAAGAGATGCCTTCGCGCAGATCCTGTGCGCCCTGTAGCTCCAGGTTCAGATCTGACCGCAGCATTTCCTCGACATTCTGCCCGATGTTGAGCGTGCCCAGGTCCTGCAGGTTCGGCAGCCCTTCCAGGAAAAGAATACGCTCGATATAGCGATCGGCGTGTTTCATTTCATCAATGGATTCGTGATATTCAATGTCGTTCAGACGTATCAGCCCCCAGTTTTTAAACATACGGGCGTGCAGGAAGTACTGGTTGATGGCTACCAGCTCGTTGCCAAGCAGGGTATTGAGATGGGTGATAATTTGGTCATCGCCTTTCATAGTTCACTCCTCCGTTGCGGTAATGTACAGAATATAACCGCGTCAGAGTAAATCAAGGTAATAACCCTACTAATTATGCAATATTTTCGTACTGAACTAATTGCTGTAATTCGTCTTCCATCACCAACCGGGCCTTGCATGCGCATTTTCCGCATTTGTCCGCAACCGGCATAAAGCTCTTAAGCTCTTGAAAAGTCTTAGGTTGATGGTTTCTTACCGCCTTGCGTATGGCAGTATCGCTTACCGCATTACACAAACAAACGTACATTTCTTTTCATACTCGCTAAACCTGAACTAGGCATAATTTAAATGAGAACGAATTTCATTTCAATAGCGAAACTATTTTTGTTTTGTAAATATCGGCGGCCGGACATAACCATTTCTTTTTTCAGCAAATAAAAAAAGGACGCCGAGGCGTCCTTTTTATGCATAAACCCGAAACGTCTTATGCGATTACTTTAGCAACCACGCCGGCGCCAACGGTACGGCCGCCTTCGCGGATAGCGAAACGCAGGCCGTCGTCCATCGCGATCGGTGCAATCAGGTTAACAACCATTTTGATGTTGTCGCCTGGCATTACCATTTCCACGCCTTCCGGCAGT
>NZ_DASWOM010000131.1:0-4684 GCF_036398755.1 Acerihabitans sp.
TACGGTATTGAGGCGATACGTCGGTTCGGAATGTTAAAAGGCTGTTGGTTGACATTGAAACGCGTATTAAAATGCCATCCTTTGAACCCAGGTGGCGATGACCCCGTGCCGCCGAAAACCAACGATAACAGAGAACACTAAAGATGGATTCGCAACGCAATCTTCTTGTCATCGCTCTGCTGTTCGTGTCTTTCATGATCTGGCAGACCTGGCAGACGGACCACAATCCGCAGCAGCAGGCCGTCACGACAACGCAACAGACAGCGAACACGGCAACCGGTGACGCAGCAGTAACTCAGGGACTACCGGCCAGCGGGCAGGGGCAACTGATCAAAGTGAAAACCGACGTGCTTGCACTGACCATCAATACGCGCGGCGGCGATATCGAACAGGCCCATCTGCTGACCTATCCGGATAAACTGGGTTCCGATCAGCCGTTCCACCTGCTGGAAACCTCTCCCGAGTTTGTCTACCAGGCGCAAAGCGGCCTGACCGGCAAAAATGGCCCGGACAACCCGGCCAACGGCGAGCGTCCCCTGTATAATATCAACCAGGACACCTATGTCCTGGCCGATAACCAGGGCGAACTGCGCGTTCCCCTGACCTATACCGGCGCCGACGGCGTGGCATACACCAAGACCTTTATCCTGAAACGGGGCGATTACGCGGTGAACGTCGAGTACGGCGTGAACAATACCAGCGACAAGCCGCTTGAACTGGCTTTATTCGGCCAATTGAAGCAATCCGTCGATTTACCCAAGCATCGCGATACCGGCAGCAGCAACTTCGCCCTGCACACCTATCGCGGCGCGGCCTATTCGTCCAACGACAACAAATATAAGAAATACAGCTTCAGTGACATCAAAGACCAGCCGCTGAACATCAATACCCAGGGCGGCTGGGTGGCCATGCTGCAACAATATTTCGCCACCGCCTGGATCCCGGGCACCCAGGGCAACAATACGTTTTTCACCACCCATACGGATAACGGCCAGGCCGCGGTGGGCTTTAGATCCACGCCGGTCACCGTTGCGCCGGGCAGTGAAAGCAAGCTCGACGCCACCCTCTGGGTCGGCCCTGAAATCCAGGATAAAATGGCGGCGATCGCCCCGCACCTGGATTTGACCGTGGACTACGGCTGGTTATGGTTTATCAGCCAGCCGCTGTTCAAGTTGTTGAAGTTTATCCATAGCTATGTCGGCAATTGGGGCTTCTCGATTATCGTCATCACCTTTATCGTGCGTGGCATCATGTACCCGCTGACCAAGGCGCAGTACACCTCCATGGCGAAAATGCGCATGCTGCAGCCCAAGCTTGCCGCCATGCGCGAGAAAATCGGCGACGACAAACAGCGCATGAGCCAGGAAATGATGGCGCTGTATAAGACGGAGAAGGTCAACCCGCTGGGCGGCTGCCTGCCGCTGGTGGTGCAGATGCCGATATTCCTGGCGTTGTACTATATGCTGATGGGCTCCATCGAGCTGCGCGGCGCGCCGTTTATCCTGTGGATACAAGATCTGTCCGCCCAGGACCCGTTTTATATCCTGCCTATCCTGATGGGCATCACGATGTTCTTCATCCAGAAGATGTCGCCGACGACCGTCGCCGATCCGATGCAGCAGAAAGTGATGACCTTTATGCCGGTTATCTTTACGGTCTTCTTCCTGTGGTTCCCATCGGGCCTGGTGCTGTATTATATCATCAGTAATATGGTGACCATTATCCAGCAGCAGTTGATATATCGCGGCCTGGAAAAACGCGGCCTGCACAGCCGGGACAAAAAGAAATAATCCCAATGGTTTTTCCCGGATATTAACCTTGCCAAGGCGGTCATCTGACCGCCTTGTTTTTTTAAGCGCGCCAGGCGGCGCGAAGAGAGAACAGTATGAGCCAAATGGATACCATCGTAGCCCAAGCGACGCCGCCCGGACGCGGCGGGGTAGGCATGCTGCGCGTTTCCGGTCCCATGGCGGCCGGCGTGGCGCAAGCGGTACTCGGCAAACTGCCCAAACCACGCTATGCGGACTACCTGCCGTTTCGCGCCGTGGACGGCACCACGCTTGACCAGGGCATCGCACTGTTTTTTGCCGGCCCCAATTCCTTCACCGGCGAGGACGTGCTGGAGTTACAAGGCCACGGCGGCCCGGTGATACTGGATATGCTGTTAAAACGCATCCTGGCCCTGCCAGGGCTGCGTATTGCCCGTCCGGGCGAGTTCTCCGAGCGCGCTTTCCTGAATGACAAGCTGGATCTGGCCCAGGCCGAGGCGATTGCCGATCTGATAGACGCCAGTTCCGAGCAGGCTGCCCGTTCAGCGGTCAATTCCCTGCAGGGCGTATTTTCGCAGCGCGTGCATTTTTTGGTGGAAGCGCTCACTAACTTGCGCATCTACGTCGAGGCGGCAATCGACTTTCCAGATGAGGAAATTGATTTCCTTTCCGACGGCAAAATCGAAGGCAGCCTTAACCGCGTCATGGAAGACCTGCGCCAGGTGCGCGCCGAGGCCCATCAGGGCAGCCTGCTGCGCGAAGGCATGAAGGTGGTGATTGCGGGGCGGCCCAACGCCGGCAAATCCAGCCTGCTCAACGCCCTGGCCGGGCGCGAGGCGGCCATCGTCACCGCCATCGCAGGCACCACCCGCGACGTGCTGCGCGAGCATATCCTGCTTAACGGCATGCCGCTGCATATTATCGACACCGCCGGCCTGCGCGAAGCCGGCGATGAGGTGGAACGCATCGGCATCGAGCGCGCCTGGCAGGAAATCGAGCAGGCCGATCACGTCTTGCTGATGGTGGACGGCTCCAGCACCGCCGTTAATGCCCCTGACCAGCTATGGCCGGAGCTGATCGCCCGCATTCCGCCAGGCCTGCCGCTGACGGTGGTGCGCAATAAGGCCGATTTGACCGGCGAACTCCCCGGCATCGGAGAAGTAAGCGGTCACTCACTTATTACCCTTTCCGCTCAGTCAGGCGATGGGATCGACCTGCTGCGGGCGCATTTGCAGAAAAGCGTGGGCTTTAACGGCAGCCTCGAGGGTGGGTTTCTGGCCAGGCGGCGGCATTTGCAGGCATTGGATATCGCCGGGGAGCATTTGATTCAGGGTAAAGAACAGTTAGTAAGCGCTTACGCGGGGGAATTGCTGGCGGAGGAACTTAGGCTGGCGCAGCAGGCGTTAAGCGAGATTACCGGGGAGTTCAGCTCTGATGATTTGCTGGGGAGGATATTCTCGAGTTTTTGTATCGGGAAGTGAGTCCAGGTCTACTGACATCCACCCTATTCCATTAATCCCATATTACTAACTGTTTTATGGGATTTTTATTTCCATTCTGGTCTATACCCTTCCGCTGAAAACCAGCAATTTTTATGTCCATTACTGTGTCCATAGTGATTTTTACCCCGTGCCCATGGTTGTTTTTGAGCTATAAATCGCATGTTATGGACACAATAAAGAGGTACATATGGCGCTTTCAGATACCAAGATAAAAAGTTTTTCAGCAAAAGCGCGGACATATCAAGTCGCCGACAGCGGTGGCCTAGTCATAGAGGGGTAATCCTCCCATTTTCAACAGGGAGCTCAAAGAGAATTCATGCCCTCAATGCAAGTTTTTACATCTTAGGCGATCCACGACTAATCATATGGACGTCATGGATAAGATTGTGGCTGACCCAGGATCTTGGAACCCCTAACCTATAGCATAACTTGTAAGCCATTCTTACAAGTCGACAGTTGCTCAAGTTCCCCTTTACCTTATAAACGGCTTTGATCTGCCCCAGCAATATTCGTCTTTTCAAGTTTTGCTCTTCCCCTATCCACACGTTAAACTGGTAAAAGGTAACACCTTGTACTCCCTATGAGGCTTACATCATGTCAACATCAAGCACCACACTCAAGATCGACGACAGGCTTAAAGAGCGTGTCAAAAAACTGGCGGATTCACGCGATCGTAGCCCACACTATCTGATGATAGCCGCTATCACTCAATACATTGAACACGAAGAGGCTCGCGAGAGTTTTAAGCAGGAAGCCATCGACTCCTGGCGTGAGTATCAGGAAACCGGCCTGCATCTGACCGGTGATGAAGTCAAAACCTGGCTACGTGGCTGGGGAACAGAAGCGGAAACGGATATTCCTGAATGCCACAAGTAATCATCACACAACGAGCTGCAACCGGGTTAACGCGCTGTCGTGAGTTCCTGACCAGCAAAAATCCGCTGGCGGCCATCAGGGCGGGTCAGGTTCTCGAAGCGCATTTTGAGCAACGGGGAAACAACCCCGAAATGGGCCGCCCTTTTACTGCGCTTCCGGTATTACGGGAACTGATGATTGAATTCGGCGACTCCGGCTATGTGGCGCTGTACCGCTACGAGAAAATAGAAGACCGTGTTTATGTGCTGGCTTTCCGCCATCAGAAGGAAGCGGGATATTAACCCGTTAGAAATCATAGTGTCATAAGCAATTTCCGTTTTGTGTCCATAACTGTGCCCACCGCACAAAAACACGACAACAAATACACCAGTAAATCAATTAGATATCCACATTTCCCAGCTTCTGTATCGAGTCCGGTTCCGCAGACGTCCCCCGCAAGACTCAACCGGTTTGCCTGCCGGCTGCGGCTTATCCGCGAATAGCGGCGATCGCGGGCACTGGCGACGGGTCCAGCGCTTGCAAGCCAGCGTCTTGCGT
>NZ_DASWOM010000132.1:0-89818 GCF_036398755.1 Acerihabitans sp.
TTGTGTTTCGATACGGTCTTGTGAGTGCCCACACAGATTGTCTGATAAATTGTTAAAGAGCATGGCCGGGGAGGTCTAAATCTCACCTGGCGCGGGTTGCGTATATTACGTTTTCCCGCTGAAGAGTCAAGCTTTTATTTGCTTTAGCAAAGCGCTTTTCCCTTCCCGACCCGGCCCGTCGCAGCGGTTAATCCCGGTCAGTGGAGGCGCATTATAGGGACTTATTAACGTCTGACAAGGCTTTATCCGCAAAAAAATACTGATCGGTTTATTTTTCGACAATGAATGTAAAAAATCAGGGATCGCCGCTGCATTTACAACATTTGTCCCGCCATCGAGACGCGCGAAAGTTTACTATGAAGTGAATTAAATCAGTACAGGACAGGCCACGATGCACTTAACAGCGCAACAGCAAGCCGCACAGCGAAACCTTTCCTATCTTCTGGCCGAGAAGCTGGGGCAGCGTATTTTGGCCGGTGAGTATGTAGCTGGGGATATATTGCCCGGAGAAATAGAGCTGGGCGATCTTTTTGGCGTCAGCCGAACCGCGGTGCGGGAAGCGGTGAAAATATTGGCCGCCAAAGGGATGCTTTTACCCAGGCCGCGTATCGGTACCCGGGTGTTGCCGCGCCATCAGTGGAATTATCTCGACCAGGAATTGCTGAGTTGGTGGGTGACCCGGGAAAACTTCGACGATGTCATGGCGCACTTTCTGATTATGCGCACCAGTCTTGAACCGCAGGCCTGCGCATTGGCCGCCATCAATGCGGCGGAAGACGAGAAGTATAAACTGGTGCTGCTTATGGAAGAGATGAGCGCGCTGCACAAGCGTTTTGACCGGGAGCGTTGGATAAGCGTCGACGCCCAATTCCATCGGCATATTTACGAAATAAGCGGAAATCCGTTTCTTTCCTCGTTTGCCAATCTGTTCAGTTCCATTTACCAGAACTATTTCCGCGCCATCGTCAGCGATGAAGTCGTTAAGTTAGGTTCCCACCAGGCGATCGTAGACGCCATATTGGCATCCGATTCTCCTGCAGCCTTGGCAGCCTGCCAGCGGTTGCTGGCGGAAAATGACTGATAAGGCCCAGACAGCAGCAGCGGTGAAATAGCGAACCGGTATGATATGGCACTAGCCTATAAGTGACACCGGACTGGGGACATCAGATTTCCACCTGGGTGCCCAGTTCAATTACCCGGTTAGGTGGAATCAGGTATTGATCAGGAGCCCTTAGCGCATTTCGGCTCAGCGCAATAAACAACTTGCCACGGATAAGCAGATACCACGGCCGTTTACCCAGAATCAGCGATTCATGGGACATAAAAAATGATGTTTCCATCATCCGGCAGGATAAGCCTTCCAGACCGCACCTGTGGAAAATTTCTTCCATATCAGGGGTCTCTTTGAAGCCGTAATTGGCCACAACCCGCCAGAAAGTCGGCGAAAGCTGTTCAATGGTGACGCGCCGGACGTTATGTACAAACGGCGCATCTTCCGTTCTGAGTGTCAACAGTACCACCCGCTCATGCAGGACCTTGTTATGTTTGAGGTTATGCAGTAACGCAAACGGAATGACATTCATGGCGCGAGACATGAACACCGCCGTACCGGACACTCTTACCGGCGGTGATTTTTCCAATGACGCAATCATGGCCTCAAGGGAATTGCCATGCTCATGCAAGCGGCGCAATAGCCGAAAACGTTCGCTTTTCCAGGTTGTCATGACGATAAACATCAGGAAGCCCAGCAGCAACGGCAGCCAGCCGCCGGAAAATATCTTGAGGACATTGGCGGAAAACATCGGGACATCCATTCCCAGCAGCACCACCAGCAAAATAATCACCAAAAAACGATTCCAATGCCAGTTTTTCACGGCGACGGTACAGGACAGAATGCTGGTGATAACCATGGTGCCGGTCACGGCAATGCCGTAAGCCGCCGCCAGATTGCTTGAGTGCTCGAAACTCAGGATCACCAGCACCACCGCCGTATAAAGCAGCCAATTGATAAAAGGAATATATATCTGGCCGGATTCCATTTCGGAGGTATGGACGATACGCATAGGGGGCAAATATCCCAAACGAACCGCCTGGCGCGTTAAGGAGAAAACTCCGGATATCACCGCCTGGGAAGCAATAACCGTGGCGAGGGTAGCCAGAATCAATAGCGGAATCAACGCCCAGTCAGGTGCCAGCAAAAAGAACGGATTTTTTATCGCAGCGGGGTGCTTCAGCAATAACGCCCCTTGGCCGAAATAATTCAATACCAGCGAAGGTAATACCGCACTGAACCATGCGAGGCGAATAGGCAGCTTGCCGAAATGTCCCATATCGGCATACAGCGCTTCTACCCCGGTAATGGCCAGCACCACTGCGCCAAGTGCAAAAAAGGATACTGCTTTATATTGGATAAAAAAATCCACCGCCCACTTGGGATTTAATGCATAGAGCACTTCAGGATTGATCCAGATTCCCCTGATGCCGAGAACAGCTAAGGTAAAAAACCACAACACCATGACAGGGGCGAATAATTTACCGATTCCGCCGGTTCCTTTTTTCTGTATGGCGAACAATAAGGTCAGAACCAAAACCGACAATGGAACGATATAGGTGTCCAGGGAGGGAGCGGCAATTTGCAGCCCTTCAATGGCCGAAAGCACTGAAATAGCCGGCGTTATTACTACCTCGCCATAGAAGAAGCTGCCGCCGATGAGGCCCATGATAACCAGAACCCAGGTTAAACGGGCAGAAGTGTTCCTGCCGGCCAGCGACATCAGCGTCAATATCCCCCCTTCGCCGGAATTATCCGCTTTCATTACGAAGGTCAGGTATTTAAACGAAACGATGAGTATCAGCAGCCAAAATATCAATGAGAGGAAGCCGAATACTGCTCCCCGCTCAACGCCAAAGCCATAATGACCGGCCAGGCATTCTCTGAGGGTATATAGAGGACTGGTACCGATATCTCCATAAACCACGCCAATTGCGGCTAAGGTGACCGCCGGCAAGGATTGCTTTATCTCTCTGCTCATAACCTCTTCGCGCTGTAGTGTATCCGTAAGCGTTTGGTGGGCTTCGTCCTGAGCTCATCAAAAAGCGCACAGTATGCATGAAACTTGAAGAATACCTAATTTAATATCATCTTTATGAGTATAAAAAACGGTCGGCCAGTCCATCGACCCGCTGATGGACATATCTTTTCTCACCTATCATTCTAAAAATGAGTGGTTTATTGTTCTGGAATCACTCTTTTTGGGTTAACGCATTCATTATGGCTCATTCATCACTTCTGGTTGAGAGAATTTATCGTCTGAGCAATGCTTTGGAAAGCGGACTTTATGAGCGGCAACATACTATCCGTCTCTGTCTGCTGGCGGCATTGTGCGGTGAAAGCGTCTTTTTACTCGGGCCGCCCGGTATCGCCAAAAGCCTTATTGCCCGGCGGATTAAACTGGCGTTCAGCCACGCCAGGGCCTTTGATTATCTCATGACCCGCTTCTCCACGCCGGAAGAGGTATTCGGTCCCCTGTCACTGCAGGCGCTAAAAGAAGATGGTCGTTATGAACGGCTGACCAAGGGATATTTGCCGGAAGCGGAAATCGTTTTTCTCGATGAAATCTGGAAAGCAGGTCCGGCTATTCTGAACACATTATTAACTGCCATTAATGAACGGCGGTTTCGTAACGGTGATAAAGAGCAAGCACTTCCGATGAGGTTGCTGATTACCGCCTCCAATGAATTACCGGATGCTGAAAGCGGCTTGGAGGCCCTTTATGATCGCATGCTGATTCGTCTGTGGCTGCATAAGGTAAAAGATAAATCCAATTTCCACGCCCTGCTGACCCATCCGGCGGAGCCGGGTGGGCAAACCATCCCTGAGTCGGTGAGAATCAGCGATGAGGAGTATCGGTCCTGGCAGTCGCAAATCGATCAGGTCAGCTTATCATCGGAATGCTTCGAATTGATTTATCAATTACGCCAGCGCCTGGACGCGCTGACGGATGCGCCCTACGTTTCCGATCGGCGCTGGAAAAAAGCGCTGCGTTTATTGCAAGCCTGCGCTTTTTTCAGCGACCGGCAAGCCATCGCACCGGTGGATATCATTCTGCTCACCGAATGTTTATGGCATGACCCCGATAGCCTAAGCCTCATAGAGCAGCAGGTGGAAGGGGTGATTCTGGAACACGGTTACCAACAGCAGGCCATGCTGTTAAAAATCCAGGAAATTATCCGGCAAAAAATAGAGCATCGGCATAGGCACAGCGCCAGTGAATCTATAACGGTGGATGCGAAAAAGGGATTGATGGCCCGTCGGCCTGTCTACTCTCTGCCGGAGGCGCTCAATGACAAAACGCTGGTGCTGGTATTACAAACTCCATTGGTTTTACAGGATATACAGGTCACCCATATCGCCGTGGAGCGGGATACTTTACAGCAATGGCTGGTGAAAGGCGGGGCGTTGAAAGCACGACTGAATAACATCGGTTTTGCCCAACCGCTGGAGGCGCGGATAAACGAGCAGCAGCAATTGGAAGTGCTGGATATCAGCCGGCGGGCCTCGTTGCTGGCGCGTGAGAGCAGGCTTTCCACTGAGGAGTTGCCCTCGGAGCTCAATGAAGCCCTGGTCGGTGTGGAACGGCAATTTAACCAGCAACGCAGTCGTTTCAGCGAACACCAATCCTGTCTGTTTATCACTAAAGACTGGGTGGCTAAAATCGAAGCCAGCTTATTGGAAGTCTCACAACAGCTTCAACTGGCCAGACAAGGCTAACCTATCATGCTGGCTTTAACCACGCTGGACATGTTTTTGTCGATTAACGACAGTGAACTGCTGGATAACTTTATCCTGACGCTGCTTGCCAGTCCGCAATTAGCGGTTTTCATGGAGAAATACCCTTCGCTTAAGAAAGCCCTTCTACATCGAACCCCGCTGATAAAGCAGCGATTGGAACAAACGGTAAAAGAGACCAGGGTGCCGCCGGAACTGGCTGCTGAGTTCCAGGCGTTTCAAGAGTGTCAGTTAATGGCGCAGAACGCCTTTAATGCGGCATTGCCGCAGATATTGGCCCGGCTGGAACGGCTGGGTTCGCCTTTTTCCTCTCAGGCCCGGACGTTGACCAGAAACGCAACCCTGAACAACACGCGGCCCGAAAGCAGCTTCCAGGTACTTTTTCTCCAGCGCTGGCGGCTAAGTCTGACCTTTCAGGCCACCACGCTGCATCAGCAGTTGCTTGAACAGGAACAGGATATATTGCTCGAGGAACTACAGCAGCACCTGGCGGCCAGCGCCGCATTGGTGCCGTTACTGGCGGAAAACGACAATTCGGCGGGAAAGTTGTGGGATATGACCGCCGGACAGTGGCAGCAGCTGGATTATCGTCAGCTGGTGCATTATGGCGAATTCTTGCGGCAACAACCCGAGCTGCAGGCCCTGGCTGATCAGTTGGGCCGCAGCCGCCATGCGAAAACCCATGCAGTAGCGGAAGCCACCCAGCAATGGGTTCGATTGATGATCCGCGAACCGGCGATACTTCCGGAGGAAGTCAATGGTATTCATCAAAGCGACGATCTGCTGCGATTGCTGCCTTCCGAGCTGGTTACCCTTGGGATAAGCGATCTTGAGTTTGAGTTTTATCGCCGTCTGCTGGAAAAACGCCTTTTGACCTATCGATTACAAGGGGATACCTGGAGGGAGCGTATCAGTCAGCGGCCGGCACGGAGCGAGCGTATGGAATCGCAGCCCCGGGGACCCTTTATCGTTTGCGTAGATACATCCGGTTCCATGGGCGGCATTAACGAGGAATATGCAAAGGCATTTTGCCTGGCATTAATGCGCATTGCCCTGACGGATGACCGCCGTTGTTATGTCACTCTTTTTTCGACCGGAATGGTGAGCTATGAGCTCACGGCGCCGTCGGGACTGGAACAGGCAATTCGTTTTCTCGGACAAAGCTTCCGGGGAGGGACCGATCTCGTCGCCTGCCTGAGCGCGCTGGCGGATAAATTGGATACTCCACCCTGGAGGGACGCGGATGCGGTGGTGATTTCCGACTTTATTGCGCAGCGGTTGCCAGATGAACTGATTACCCGCATCAGGCATCAGCAGCAGCGGCAAACGCAGCGTTTTCATGCTGTCGCCCTGTCAGCGATGGGAAAACCGGGTATTCTGAAGATATTTGATCATATCTGGCGGTTCGATACCGGTTTAAGAAGCCGGTTGATGCGTTTCTTGCGCCGCAGAAACTAAGCAATGCCTGGCGATATGCCGCGATGACGCGGACCGTTCATCGGCTATACAGAGGAAACCATGTCGGACCTATACCAGATAGATGACCTTGACCGCGCTATTTTAAAGGCATTAATGGCCAATGCCCGTACCGCTTATGCCGAACTGGCCAAGCAGCTTGCGGTCAGTGCCGGTACTATCCATGTGCGGGTGGAAAAGATGAAGCAGGCGGGCATTATCACCGGCGCCCGGGTGGATGTCAGCGCCAGGCATCTGGGCTACGACGTGTGCTGCTTTATCGGCATTATTTTAAAAAGCGCCAAGGACTATCCTTCGGCGCTCAAGAAACTCGAGGATCTGGAGGAAGTGGTGGAAGCCTATTACACCACCGGCCACTACAGTATCTTTATCAAAGTCATGTGCCGCTCCATCGATGCCCTGCAACAGGTACTTATCAACAAGATCCAGACCATTGATGAAATTCAGTCAACAGAGACGTTGATCTCGCTGCAGAACCCCATCAGCCGTACCATTGTGCCTTAAAGGTTATTTCTTATACCCCTATTATCCACAGGTAGATCCCAGGCCGTACACAGCGTACAATATCGGCTCATTTATCAGGTGGGAATAATATGGCCGATGTAACGTTAATCTCCGGCAGTACCCTGGGTAGCGCCGAATACGTGGCCGAGCATATCGCCGGTCTGTTGGAGCAGCAGGGATTCACCACCGAGATTTTGCACGGTCCCGAATGGGAAGAGCTGAGTCCGCAGGGGCTTTGGCTGATTATCACCTCCACCCATGGCGCCGGAGAGTTGCCCGACAACCTGCAGCCTTTATTTGAACAAATGGCCGCCGATCGCCCCTCGCTTTCTGGTGTGAAATATGGCGGTATAGGGATCGGCAGCAGTGAATACGATACCTTTTGCGGCGCCATCGAAGAGGTTGATCGTCAAATGATCGCATTAGGCGCGGCACGGATCGGTGAGATATTGAAGATCGATATCACTCAGCATGAAATTCCCGAGGATCCGGCTGAAGAGTGGGCCAAAAAGTGGATCGGTTTGATTAAATCGTAAAAAATATCTTCTTTTTATGTGTATAACATAGTTTAAAACCGGCTTATAACCGGTAGTTATCCACTGTATAACCTTTGCTCGCTTATTGAGCTGTGCATAAGTAGCGATCTTGATCCCAGCTTATACCGTGCAGGATCACCATTCATTCACAGCAATCGATCGTCCGCAATAAGTTGTTTTTCATGATGAAAAACGGCTTATCCACAGAAGATCGCGATCCTAGTAGTAGAGGTAATAAAGAGATCTTTAAATAAAAAGATCTTTCTTTAATTACTCAGGGATCCCCGGGGCTTGTATCACTTTCAAAGTTGAGTAGAATCCACATTCCCGGAAGATCCAGACGATCCTTTGCTCCCAGAAACGAGGTTTATGCAACATGTTTTATCCCGATCAGTTTGACGTCATTATCATTGGTGGCGGCCATGCCGGAACTGAAGCGGCCATGGCGTCGGCTCGTATGGGATGTAAGACCCTGTTATTGACGCATAATATCGATACCCTCGGGCAAATGTCCTGTAATCCGGCCATCGGCGGCATAGGGAAGGGCCATCTGGTGAAGGAAATTGATGCTATGGGCGGTCTTATGGGAAAAGCCATCGACCGTGCCGGCATTCAGTTCAGGATACTAAACGCCAGTAAAGGACCTGCGGTTCGAGCTACCAGGGCTCAGGCGGATCGGCTGCTTTACCGATTGGCGATCCGGACCGCTCTGGAGAACCAGCCCAACCTCATGATCTTCCAGCAGGCGGTGGAGGATCTGATCGTTGAAAACGATCGGGTGGTGGGCGCGGTGACGCAGATGGGGCTCAAATTCCGCGGACGTTCGGTGGTGTTAACCGTCGGCACCTTCCTGGACGGCAAGATCCATATCGGCATGGATCATTACAGCGGCGGCAGGGCCGGCGATCCGCCGTCCATCGCCCTGTCAAAACGCTTGCGTGAATTGCCGTTCCGGGTCAAGCGGCTGAAAACCGGCACCCCGCCCCGCATCGATGCCCGCACCATCGATTTTAGCGTCCTGGCCACGCAACAAGGCGATAACCCGCTGCCGGTCTTTTCGTTTATGGGGTCAGTGACGGACCATCCCCGCCAGGTGCCTTGTTATATTACCTATACCAATGAACGGACCCATGAGGTCATCCGTCAAAATCTCGATCGCAGCCCGATGTATACCGGCATCATCGAGGGCGTGGGTCCGCGATATTGTCCTTCCATCGAAGATAAGGTCATGCGCTTCGCCGATCGCGATTCCCACCAGATTTTCCTTGAACCGGAAGGGCTCACCAGCAACGAGGTCTATCCTAACGGCATCTCCACCAGTTTGCCCTTCGATGTGCAGATGAAAATCGTGCATTCCATGAAAGGCCTGGAAAACGCCCTGATCGTCCGCCCTGGCTATGCCATCGAGTATGATTTTTTTGATCCCCGCGATTTGAAACCGACGCTGGAAAGCAAATACATCGCCGGCCTGTTCTTTGCCGGACAGATTAACGGCACTACCGGTTATGAAGAAGCCGCTGCCCAGGGCATGCTGGCTGGTATCAACGCAGGGCGCGCCGCCAAGGATTTGGAGGGATGGTTCCCAAGGCGGGATCAAGCCTACTTGGGAGTTCTGGTGGACGATTTATGCACCCTGGGGACGAAAGAGCCTTATCGTATGTTCACTTCTCGTGCCGAATACCGTTTGCTGCTGCGTGAAGATAACGCTGATTTGCGGCTTACCGAAACCGGCAGGGAGTTGGGGCTGGTGGATGACGAGCGCTGGGCGCGCTTTAGCGAAAAACAGGAAGGTATCGAACGGGAACGCCAGCGCCTGCGCGACCTGTGGGTACACCCTCGCACCGATGAAGTGGAAAAGATCAACTCCCTGCTGAAAAGCCCGTTGACTCGCGAGGCCAGCGGCGAAGAGCTGCTGCGCCGCCCCGAAATGACCTATGACATTCTCACGTCATTACCGATGTTTTCGCCGGCGTTAGCCGATGCGCAGTCAGCGGAACAGGTGGAAATCCAGGTCAAATACCAAGGCTATATTTCACGACAGCAGGATGAAATCGACAGGCAGCTGCGTCATGAAAACACCCTGCTGCCGGTTGATTTGGATTACCTGCACGTGGCGGGCTTGTCCAACGAGGTGATTGCCAAACTCAACGATCATAAACCGGGTTCTATCGGCCAGGCGTCCCGCATCTCCGGGGTGACGCCCGCCGCAATCTCGATTTTGCTGGTCTGGCTTAAAAAGCAGGGTTTGTTGCGCCGCAGCGCCTGACATGCTGTTAGGTCAGGCGCTGCGGCACCGTTAAAGGATGTATGCATGTTAGCTAAACTGGATGCCCTGCTGGCTCAGGGGGGAATTATGCTGTCCGATCGGCAAAAACAGCAATTGCTGCTTTACGTTCAGCTGCTCGACAAATGGAACAAGGCTTATAACCTGACGTCGGTGCGCGATCCCGAACAGATGTTGATACGCCATATCATGGACAGCATCGTGGTGAATGCCCATTTACAGGGACAGCGCTTTATCGATGTGGGCACCGGGGCCGGCTTGCCGGGCGTTCCCTTGGCCATTGTCCGACCCGCGTCCCGTTTCACCCTGCTGGACAGCCTGGGCAAGCGTATCCGGTTTTTACGCCAGGTGCAGCATGAGCTGCAATTGGAGAATATTGAAACGGTGCAAAGCCGTGTTGAGGATTATATTCCGCCGGCGCCTTATGACGGTATCATTAGCCGCGCGTTCGCTTCCGTTAACGATATGCTGTCCTGGTGTGAACATTTGGCCTCGCCCGGCCAGGGCCGGTTTTATGCCCTTAAAGGAACGATCCCGGCAACCGAACTGGCGGAACTGCCCGCGGGGTTCGAGATGGAGTCAGTGATAAGACTCGATGTTCCAACGTTGGCGGAAGAGCGTCATTTGGTGATTATGGGGCGGCGCTAAAATTGTTTTTTATCAATAAAAAGTCGAATAGCACCGTAGGGATAATTCAGTCAATGAACAGGTAGTGAAGTAATAATATTTCAAATATTGTTCACTATTATTTAACATTTAAAGATCATCTTTGTGGGCATAAATTTAGTTTTAACTCTAATAGTCACTATAGAAAATATATGTGTCGAAAAATGTCAATGATATTCCCTTATAGGATGGGAAAAAAAACTCCTGGTATTTTCCCTTTGACCGGATTGGCGGCCTATAAAGCCTATTTTATAATAAAAAATATATAACTTAATGATATTTATCATTTTTATTGGAAATGATTTGCTGAAGTCGACAAGGTGTATTGAGCTGACAGAGAGACTTCCTTCTTATAAATGTGATCATGCGCACAGTTTGATATGTAATAATTGCTCAAGCAGTATGAAGTTATGCATGGTATGATTCCTGCGCTTTATAGCGAAAAACGGGCAAAACGAACTGATTTAAATTATTGTTCACCTTTTCGCTACTTATGGATTGAATTCATAGTATCGACCCGTATAATTTGCACGTTTTTAGCTGCTTGACTCATGACGCTAAAGGCAGTTTTATACACCTTCAGTCTGACCAGAACGGGTGCGGAGAGAAGTTAAGTCATGTCCTTATCCCTCTACAGCGGGAAAGTCGCCGGAAAGTTGTTATTTATCCAGCTAATGACTTTTGTTCTGGTAAGCGCACTGTTTGCGCTGTTCAATTCGCATTGGAGCGCTTCCGCCCTGAGCGGTGGGCTGGCGGCTTGGCTGCCGAACATATTGTTTGTGCTGTTTGCCTGGCGCCATCAGGTAAATGTTCCGGCCTCGGGACGTGTTGCCTGGTCGTTTGCCATCGGAGAGGCGCTCAAGGTCGTCGTTACGATAGTCTTGCTTATCGTGGCGCTTGAGGTGTTCAGGGCTGCGTTTGTTCCATTGGGCCTGACCTATTTATCGGTGCTGATTGTGCAGATATTGGCACCGGCCGTAATTAACAACAAAGGGTAAGAGGCATCATGTCTGCATCAGGAGAAATCTCTACTCCACAGGAATACATAGGGCATCACCTGAATAACCTTCAGCTGAACCTGCGTACTTTCGAACTGGTTAATCCCCACAACGGCCCGGCAACATTCTGGACGCTGAACATTGACTCCATGTTCTTTTCCTTGCTGCTGGGCGTGATCTTTATCTGGATTTTCGGTCGTGTCGCCAAAGGCGCCACCAGCGGCGTTCCCGGTAAACTGCAAACCGCCGTTGAACTGATTATCGGGTTTGTTGATGGCAGCGTACGGGATATGTTTCACGGCAAAAGCAAGCTTATCGCTCCGTTGGCGTTAACCATTTTCGTCTGGGTTTTTCTGATGAACCTGATGGATTTGCTGCCAATCGATTTGCTGCCTTATATCGGCGAACATGTTCTCGGGTTACCGGCGTTGCGCGTTGTTCCTTCCGCCGACGTGAATATCACGATTTCTATGGCCTTGGGCGTATTCATCCTCATTTTGTTCTACAGCGTGAAGATGAAAGGCATCGGCGGTTTTATCAAAGAACTTACCATGCAGCCGTTCAACCATTGGGCCTTTATCCCCATCAACTTTATTCTCGAAGGCGTTAGCTTGCTGTCCAAACCGGTTTCATTGGGCCTTCGGTTGTTTGGCAATATGTACGCGGGTGAGTTGATTTTCATCCTGATTGCCGGTCTGTTACCGTGGTGGTCTCAATGGATTCTCAATGTGCCCTGGGCCATTTTCCATATACTGATCATTACGTTACAAGCCTTTATCTTTATGGTGCTGACGATTGTCTATCTTGCGATGGCGTCTGAAGAACACTGATACTTTTTACAATAATGTTGCGTTTAATCTGAAACAAACTGGAGACTGTCATGGAAAACCTGAATCTCGATCTGCTGTACATGGCTGCCGCTGTGATGATGGGTCTGGCGGCAATCGGTGCTGCGATCGGTATCGGCATCCTGGGTGGCAAATTTTTGGAAGGGGCAGCGCGTCAGCCGGATCTGATTCCTCTGCTGCGTACTCAGTTCTTTATCGTTATGGGCCTGGTTGACGCCATCCCCATGATCGCTGTGGGTCTGGGACTGTACGTGATGTTTGCCGTAGCGTAATGTGTACCATTGCGTGTAATTAATACAACATCAAACCGTTAACTTTATAAGAGGCATTGTGCTGTGAATCTTAACGCAACAATCCTCGGCCAGGCCATCGCGTTCATCCTGTTTGTCCTGTTCTGCATGAAATTCATATGGCCGCCGCTCATCGCTGCCATCGAGAAGCGTCAGAAAGAAATTGCTGATGGCCTCGCTTCTGCGGATCTGGCTAAAAAAGAGGTGGACATAGCGCAAGCCAATGCGACCGATCAACTGAAGAAGGCCAGAGCCGAAGCCCAGGTAATCATCGAGCAAGCCAACAAGCGCAAAGCTCAGATTATGGATGAAGCAAAAGCGGAAGCGGAAGACGAACGTAACAAAATCGTAGCGCAGGCTCAGGCAGAAATTCAGGCCGAAACCAAACGGGCTCGTGAAGAGCTGCGTAAGCAGGTCGCGCTGCTGGCTTTAGCGGGTGCCGAGAAGATCATCGAACGTTCCGTGGATGAAGCTGCCAACAGCGACATCATAGATAAACTGGTCGCTGAACTTTAGGGAGGGAGGGGCTGATGTCTGAATTAGTAACCGTAGCTCGCCCCTACGCCAAAGCAGCTTTTGACTTTGCCGTCGAGCACCAAAGCGTTGAACAATGGCAAGCTATGTTGTCGTTTTCCGCCGAGGTCAGCCGCAACGATCAGATGGCTGAACTGTTATCCGGTGCGGTTGCACCAGAAACACTGTCGGAAACGTTTATCGCGGTATGCGGCGATCAACTCGACCAGGCAGGCCAAAATCTTATCAAGGTCATGGCCGAAAATGGACGATTGGCGGTTTTGCCGGATGTGCTGGAACAGTTTATGGAGATGCGCGCCGCGCACGAATCAACTGTGGAAGTGGAAGTCATTTCCGTAAGCCAGCTAAAAGACGAGCAACTGGCGAAAATTACTGCCGCGATGGAACAACGTCTGTCACGCAAAGTTAAGCTGAATTGCAAAATTGATAAGTCTGTCATCGCCGGCGTGGTTATTCGCGCGGGTGATATGGTCATAGACGGCAGCATACGCGGCCGTCTTGATCGCCTGACAGACGTATTGCAGTCTTAAGGGGACTGGAGCATGCAACTGAATTCCACCGAAATCAGCGAACTGATCAAGCAGCGCATTGCTCAGTTTAATGTAGTGAGCGAAGCTCACAATGAAGGTACCATCGTCTCCGTGAGTGACGGGATTATCCGTATTCACGGCCTGGCCGAAGTGATGCAGGGTGAAATGATCGCCCTGCCGGGCAACCGTTTCGCCATCGCCCTGAACCTGGAACGCGACTCTGTCGGCGCCGTGGTTATGGGCCCTTACGAAGATCTGGCTGAAGGCATGAAGGTCAAGTGTACCGGCCGCATTCTGGAAGTGCCGGTTGGCCGTGGCCTGTTGGGCCGCGTGGTCAATACGCTGGGCGCGCCCATCGATGGCAAAGGCCCGATCGAGAACGACGGCTTTTCCGCCGTCGAGGCGATTGCGCCGGGCGTTATCGAACGTCAATCCGTTGATGAGCCGGTGCAGACCGGCTATAAATCCGTGGATGCGATGATCCCCATCGGCCGAGGCCAGCGTGAGCTTATCATCGGTGACCGCCAGACCGGTAAATCGGCCCTGGCGATCGATGCGATTATCAATCAGCGCGAATCCGGCATCAAGTGCGTCTATGTCGCCATCGGCCAGAAAGCCTCTACCGTGGCGAACGTCGTGCGTAAGCTCGAAGAGCATGGCGCGCTGGCCAACACCATCGTCGTGGTGGCCACCGCGTCCGAATCCGCCGCCCTGCAATACCTGGCGCCGTATTCAGGCTGCGCCATGGGCGAGTATTTCCGCGATCGCGGCGAAGATGCGCTAATCATCTATGATGATTTATCCAAACAAGCCGTGGCATACCGTCAGATTTCCCTGTTGCTCCGTCGTCCGCCAGGACGCGAAGCCTATCCAGGGGATGTGTTCTATCTTCACTCCCGTTTGCTGGAACGTGCGTCGCGCGTCAATGCCGAATACGTTGAAGCTTTCACCAAGGGTGAAGTGAAGGGCAAGACCGGGTCGCTGACCGCATTACCGATCATCGAAACCCAGGCTGGCGACGTTTCCGCGTTTGTTCCGACCAACGTGATTTCCATCACCGATGGTCAGATCTTCCTGGAATCAAGCCTGTTCAACGCCGGTATACGTCCCGCCGTTAACCCCGGTATTTCCGTATCCCGTGTGGGCGGCGCAGCCCAGACGAAGATCATGAAAAAACTGTCGGGCGGTATTCGTACGGCGTTGGCCCAGTACCGCGAGCTGGCCGCGTTTTCACAGTTCGCCTCCGATCTGGATGAAGCAACGCGTAAGCAATTGAATCATGGACAGAAAGTGACTGAATTATTGAAGCAGAAACAATATGCTCCAATGTCCGTGTCACAGCAGTCCCTGGTGCTGTTTGCCGCTGAACGTGGTTACCTGGAAGATATCGAACTGGCAAAGGTCGGCGATTTCGAGGCCGCGCTGCTGGCCTACGTAGACCGCGAGCAAGGCGATTTGATGCAACAAATCAACCAGACCGGCGCTTATAACGATGAGATCGAAGGCAAGCTGAAAGGCATCCTCGATAACTTCAAGGCAACCCAGTCCTGGTAACGCGATATGGCCTGTTTCGGCAGGCCATGACGCCATGAGGAGAAGCAGAGATGGCCAGCGCCAAAGAAATACGTACTAAGATCGCCAGCGTGCAAAACACGCAGAAGATCACCAAAGCGATGGAGATGGTTGCCGCATCCAAAATGCGCAAATCGCAGGAGCGTATGGCGGCCAGCCGTCCTTATGCGGAAACCATGCGCAATGTGATTGGTCACCTTGCTTTGGGTAATCTGGAATACAAGCATCCTTACCTGGAAGAGCGCGATGTCAAGCGCGTCGGGTATCTGGTGGTGGCCACCGACCGTGGTCTGGCCGGCGGCCTGAACATTAACCTGTTCAAAAAAGTGCTGACGGACATGAAAGCCTGGAGCGAGAAGGGCGTTGAGTCTGAACTGGCGCTGATCGGTTCCAAGGCGGTGTCATTCTTTAACGCCGTCGGCAGCAACGTGGTGGCCCAGGTCACCGGCATGGGGGATAACCCCACGCTGTCTGAACTGATTGGTCCGGTTAAAGTCATGCTGCAGGCGTATGACGAAGGCCGCCTGGATAAGCTCTATGTTGTCAGCAACAGATTCGTTAATACCATGTCCCAGGTTCCGCAACTGCTTCAGGTCCTGCCCTTGCCGCCCGCGGAAGATGGGGAAGAGCTGAAGAAGAAAACCTGGGATTACCTGTATGAACCCGATCCCAAGGCGCTGCTGGATACATTGTTGCGCCGTTATGTGGAATCGCAGGTTTATCAGGGCGTCGTTGAAAACCTGGCCAGCGAACAGGCCGCGCGAATGGTAGCGATGAAGGCCGCAACGGACAACGGTGGCAATCTTATCAAAGATTTGCAACTTGTTTACAATAAGGCTCGCCAATTCAGCATCACTCAGGAACTCACCGAGATCGTTTCGGGAGCCGCCGCGGTTTAGGTTAGGGTTACGAATTACGTAGAGGATTCAAGATGGCTACTGGAAATGTTATCCAGGTTATCGGCGCCGTGGTCGACGTCGAGTTCCCGCAGGATGCTGTACCTAAGGTGTACAACGCTCTTGAAGTGGAAAACGGTGCCGCCAAATTGGTGCTGGAAGTAGAACAGCAGTTAGGCGGCGGCGTCGTCCGCTGCATCGCCATGGGCACGTCCGACGGTTTGCGTCGCGGCCTGAAAGTGACCAACCTTGAACGTTCGATTGAAGTGCCGGTGGGTAAAGCCACGCTGGGACGCATCATGAACGTGCTGGGCGAACCGGTTGACATGAAAGGCGAAATCGGCGAGGAAGAACGGTGGTCCATCCATCGTCCGGCGCCGAGCTATGAAGATTTGTCCAGCTCGCAGGAGCTGCTGGAAACCGGCATCAAGGTTATCGACCTGATGTGCCCGTTTGCCAAAGGCGGCAAAGTCGGCCTGTTCGGCGGCGCCGGCGTGGGTAAAACCGTCAACATGATGGAGCTTATCCGTAACATCGCCATCGAGCATTCAGGCTATTCGGTATTTGCCGGCGTGGGCGAACGTACCCGTGAAGGGAACGATTTTTACCACGAAATGACCGATTCGAACGTTATCGATAAAGTATCGTTGGTGTACGGCCAGATGAACGAGCCGCCGGGAAACCGTCTGCGCGTGGCGCTGACCGGGCTGACCATGGCGGAAAAATTCCGTGATGAAGGCCGCGACGTGCTGCTGTTTATCGATAACATCTATCGTTATACCCTGGCCGGGACCGAAGTTTCCGCGCTGCTGGGCCGTATGCCTTCAGCGGTGGGCTACCAGCCGACGCTGGCGGAAGAAATGGGCGTGCTGCAGGAACGCATCACCTCCACCAAGACCGGTTCCATCACCTCGGTGCAGGCGGTATACGTGCCCGCGGATGACTTGACCGACCCGTCGCCGGCGACCACCTTCGCCCACCTTGACGCCACCGTGGTATTGAGCCGTCAAATCGCCTCTCTGGGTATCTACCCGGCGGTTGACCCGCTCGACTCCACCAGCCGTCAGCTGGACCCGCTGGTCGTCGGTCAGGAACACTACGACGTGGCCCGTGGCGTGCAGTCCATCCTTCAGCGTTATCAGGAGCTGAAGGATATCATCGCCATCCTGGGTATGGACGAACTGTCAGAAGACGACAAACTGGTGGTGTCCCGCGCGCGTAAGATCCAGCGCTTCCTGTCCCAACCGTTCTTCGTCGCCGAAGTATTTACCGGCTCGCCGGGTAAATATGTTTCGCTGAAAGACACTATCCGTGGCTTTAAAGGCATCATGGACGGTGAATACGATCACCTGCCCGAGCAGGCGTTCTATATGGTCGGTTCCATTGATGAAGCAGTGGAAAAAGGCAAGAAACTGTAACGCTCTGATAGGAGGGTGACATGGCTGCAAATACTTACCATCTGGATGTCGTCAGCGCGGAGCAGAAAATGTTTTCCGGGCTGGTGGAAAAAATCCAGGTGACGGGGAGCGAGGGCGAGCTGGGGATATTTCCCGGTCATGCCCCGCTGCTCACTGCCATTAAGCCCGGTATGGTGCGTATCGTGAAAGAACATAACGAGGAAGAGTATATCTACCTGTCGGGGGGCATTCTCGAAGTGCAACCCAACGTCGTTACCGTTTTGGCCGATACCGCCATTCGTGGCAAAGATCTTGATGAAGCGCGCGCAATGGAATCCAAGCGCATGGCGGAAGAGCATATCAATAATTCCCACGGCGACGTGGATTATGCTCAGGCCTCGGCGGAGCTGTCCAGGGCCATCGCCAAGCTACGGGTCATAGAATTGACCAGAAAATCAATGTAATCAATCCATTGTGTTTAAAAAGCCAGTCATTCACGACTGGCTTTTTTATTGGCTGCCTTTCCGCGGCAGGCACCGGAGAACACAATATCCGGTTCTTATTTCCCGCAGTAAAATAAGTTTGCCCCCCTCTGGTCGCTTAAACGGGTCTTGCCAGTCAATACCGCCGGTAATTGAGGTCTAAACGCCCGTTTTTTCCGCATAGTGCGCAAAAATAGGTAAAATACTCAGGACTCGCGCGGTTATGCGGTCATAAAGTGTTTTTCGGCCCAAAATATGTGGTAATCGCCGCTATGAACGGGTTTACTTTCGTCTATTGAATCAGGTTCATCAGGATGGTTATGTCGAATCGATTGATGAGCGTAGTGATCCTTGCCGCCGGCAAGGGCACCCGCATGTATTCCGATCTGCCCAAGGTGTTGCATCCGTTGGCCGGCAAACCGCTGGTCCGGCACGTCATTGATGCCGCCGCCGCGCTTGGCGCGGCTCGCATTCATTTGGTCTACGGCCACGGCGGCGAGCGCCTGCGGCAAACCTTGTCCGGCCAGGAGCCGGAGCTGAACTGGGTGCTGCAGCCCGAGCAACGGGGCACCGGCCATGCCATGCAGCAGGCTGCGCCGTTTTTCCAGGATGATGAGGATATCCTGATGCTGTACGGCGACGTGCCGCTGATTGCGCCGTCAACGCTTGAGCGGCTGCTGGCCGCCAAGCCCGACGGCGGTATCGGCCTGCTGACGGTTACCCTGGACGACCCCGCCGGTTACGGCCGCATCGTGCGTGAAGACGGCAGGGTAAGCGGCATCGTCGAGCACAAAGACGCCGACGAGACGCAGCGGGGCATTCGGGAAATCAATACCGGCATCCTGGTGGCCAACGGCGCCGATCTTAAGCGCTGGTTAAGCCGGTTGACCACCAATAACGCCCAGGGTGAATATTATATCACCGACATTATCGCCCTGGCCTGGCGCGAGGGACGGCATATCAACACCGTCAACCCGGACCGGCTAAGCGAAGTTGAAGGGGTGAATAATCGTTTGCAGCTGGCCGCCCTTGAGCGGGTTTATCAGCGCCGGCAGGCGGAAAATCTGCTATTGGCCGGGGTAATGCTGAGCGATCCCGCGCGCTTTGATCTGCGCGGGGAGTTAACGCATGGGCGCGACGTCACCATCGATACCAATGTCATTATCGAGGGGCGGGTATCCTTGGGCAATAACGTGGTTATCGGGACCGGCTGCGTGTTAAAAGACTGCGTCATTGACGATAACGTGGTTATCAGCCCCTACTCGGTGATTGAACAGGCTCGGCTGCGGGCGGATTGCACGGTCGGGCCGTTTGCCCGCCTGCGGCCTGGCTCCGAGCTGGGAGAGGGCGCCCACGTCGGCAATTTTGTTGAAATGAAAAAAGCGCGCCTGGGGCGCGGTTCCAAGGCCGGGCACCTGAGCTATCTTGGCGACGCTGAAATAGGCGCCGGGGTGAATATCGGCGCCGGCACCATTACCTGCAATTATGATGGCGCCAATAAGCACCAGACCGTGATTGGCGATGATGTTTTTGTCGGATCGGATAGCCAACTGGTGGCGCCGGTTACCCTGGGCCGCGGCGCCACCATCGGCGCCGGCACCACGGTGACGCGCAATGTGGCGGAAAATGAACTGGTGCTCAGCCGCGTGCGGCAGGTGAACATTACCGGCTGGACCCGGCCGGTCAAGAAGAGTCGTTGACGATACCGCGTGCGGTTTGTCGAATCAGTGCATGAACGTGATGCGGGCATGATGCGTAATGAGAGTAAAGCCTGGCGCTGCGGGAAGGGCGCCTTTACGATCGTGGCCATCATGCCCGCAATCGCTGTTTTGTCAGCCATTTTCACGAGAGTGGCTGACAAAACATAATAATTCCCGGTTCTACAGGCTCGGGAAAACCGGAAAAATCCGGTATCTGTCAGGTCACAGACATCGAAACGGCGGACCATGCCGTTCATTTAGGAATAACACTGATGTGTGGAATAGTAGGCGCGGTTGCGCAGCGTGATATTGCCGAAATCCTGTTAGAGGGATTACGCCGGCTTGAGTATCGTGGGTATGATTCCGCCGGCCTGGCGGTGGTGGACAACGAGGGGCATCTGCAACGGCTGCGCCGGGTCGGCAAGGTTGCCGCGCTGTCGCAGGCGGCGGCGGAGCATCCGCTGACCGGCGGCACGGGCATCGCCCACACCCGTTGGGCTACCCACGGGGAACCCTCTGAAAATAATGCCCATCCCCATGTCTCCGGGCATATCGTGGTGGTGCATAACGGCATCATCGAAAACCACGAACCGTTGCGTAGCCTGCTGGTGGAGCGGGGCTATCACTTCGTGTCCGAAACCGATACCGAGGTTATCGCCCACCTGGTGCACTGGGAACAGCGCCAGGGCGGGGGCACGCTGGCGGAAGTGATCCTGCGCGTGATCCCGCAGCTGCGCGGCGCCTACGGCACCGTGTTCATGGACAGCAAGGACCCAAGCGTGCTGGTGGCGGCGCGATCCGGCAGTCCGCTGGTGATTGGGTTGGGTGTGGGCGAGAACTTCCTGGCGTCCGATCAGCTGGCGTTGCTGCCGGTTACCCGCCGGTTTATGTTCCTGGAGGAAGGCGATGTCGCCGAAATCACCCGCCGCGCGGTGCGCGTCTGGGATACCCACGGCAAGCCGGTGCAACGGGCGGAAATTGAATCACAGGTAAAATATGACGCCGGCGATAAGGGTATCTATCGCCATTACATGCAAAAAGAGATTTTTGAACAACCGCAGGCGATTAAAAATACCCTGGCGGGCCGTTTTTTACATGGCCAGATCACCTTATCCGAACTGGGCGAGGCCGGCGATCGTTTGCTGGAGCAGGTACGGCATGTGCAAATCATCGCCTGCGGCACTTCTTACCATTCGGCCATGGTATCGAAATACTGGTTCGAGGCGCTGGCCGGCGTGCCTTGCGATGTGGAGATCGCTTCCGAATTCCGTTATCGTAAATCCGCCGTGCGCCCGGGCAGCCTGATTATTACCCTGTCGCAGTCCGGTGAAACCGCCGATACCCTGGCGGCCCTGCGCCTGACCAAGACCTTGGGTTATCTCGGCTCGCTGGCGGTGTGCAACGTTGCCGGCTCCTCGCTGGTGCGCGAATCCGATCTTGCGCTGATGACCCGCGCCGGGACGGAAATCGGCGTGGCTTCCACCAAGGCGTTCACCACCCAGTTAACGGTATTGCTGATGCTGGTGGCGCGCCTGGGCCGTCTGAAGGGTATGGATATCCAGGTTGAGCAGCGCATTGTGCACGCGCTGCAGGCCTTGCCGGCCCGAATCGAGCAGATGCTGGCGCTGGATAAGCCGATTGAACAGCTGGCGGAAGGGTTTTCCGACAAACATCATGCCCTGTTCCTTGGCCGCGGCGAGCTTTATCCCATCGCCATGGAAGGCGCGCTGAAGCTCAAGGAAATCTCCTATATCCACGCCGAAGCCTATGCGGCGGGTGAACTGAAACACGGTCCGCTGGCGCTGATCGACGCCGACATGCCGGTAATAGTTATTGCTCCCAATAATGAATTACTGGAAAAACTCAAGTCGAACATCGAGGAAGTGCGCGCCCGCGGCGGCCTGTTGTATGTATTCGCCGAAGAGAATGCCGGCTTTACCGACAGCGAAAATATGAAAATCATCCCGCTGCCGCACGTGGAAGAGATTGTGGCGCCCATCTTCTATACCGTGCCGATGCAACTGCTGGCCTACCACATTGCGCTGATTAAAGGCACGGATGTCGATCAGCCGCGTAATTTGGCGAAATCGGTGACGGTGGAGTAAACACGAGTCCGCGGCGGCACTTTTTGCCGCCGCTTCCAGGTTATTACCTCGCGCGAAATCCCCCTTTTATTGCAAATGCGAATTTTAAATAAGCTTAATTAATTTACGCATGGCTATTTACGAGAAACCTATTGTGCCCTAGAAGAATATAACAATAATGATTATGTGAGCGGGGTCATGCCGGTTTATGACAACGGTCATAAAAATAGGGTGCTGAAAAGTGTAAAACATCTCTCATGCCAACAGTACGCCATCACCTGGCTTTTATGGCCTGCGATGGCATTATCCCGGATAGGTTCGGTAATAAATGCCGCCTCGAGAGCGGCAATGATCCGCTCGTCGCCAGAATGTACTGATTGAAATAATCATCAAGGCTTAAGTCGTAAATTTCTTGGATTAATTGACCGCCCACTATTCTGATTTTTTGGAAGGGTCTCCTATATTCTGATGTTTATATCACTAAAAGGTGCGGCTTATGAATAGCCTACAGATATTTTCTTTTGTGTTTTTTACGTGCCTTGTCGCTATTGTTACCTGGTGGAAAGTCAGGAAAAATGATACGCATACCCGACAGGGTTATTTCCTGGCGGGTCGCTCCTTGAAAGCGCCAATAATCGCCGCGTCGCTGATGTTGACCAATCTTTCAACGGAACAATTGGTCGGCCTGAGCGGGCAGGCCTATAAATTCGGGATGTCGGTGATGGCGTGGGAGGTGATTTCGGCTATTCCCCTGGTCCTGCTGGCGCTGGTGTTTTTACCGCGGTATTTGCAGCGTGGCATTATTACCATTCCTGATTTTATCGAAGAACGTTACGATAAAACCACGCGTATTATGGTGGACTGCTGTTTTCTAATCGCCACCGGCGTGTGTTTTTTACCTATTGTATTGTATTCCGGCTCGCTGGCGTTGAACAGTCTGTTTCATTTCAGCGATCTTACCGGCCTGAGCCAGGGCAGCGCGACGATTGTCATGGTGATTTCCCTTGGAGTAATAGGCACCCTGTACGCGGTAATTGGCGGGCTGCGCGCAATTGCCGTCGCTGATGTCGTCAACGGCATCGGCTTGGTGATAGGCGGGCTGATGGTGCCTTTCTTCGGGCTGATGGCGCTCGGAAGCGGCAGTTTTATCGCCGGCCTCAATAAACTGACGGTGGATCACGCCGAGCGCCTGAATTCCATCGGCGGCGCCCATGACCCGGTGCCCATCGGCGCCGCTTTAACCGGCCTGGTGCTAGTGAATACTTTTTATTGGTGTACCAACCAGGGCATCGTCCAGCGGACGCTGGCCGCCAAGAACCTGGCTGAAGGACAAAAAGGCGCGCTGCTGACGGCGCTGCTGAAAATGCTCGACCCGATAATCCTGGTCTTGCCCGGCGTTATCGCCTGGCACCTGTATCAAGGACTGCCAAAGGCGGATATGGCCTACCCGGTGCTGGTCAACCAGATCCTGCCCGCGCCCCTGGTCGGTTTTTTCGGCGCCGTACTGTTCGGCGCCATTATCAGCGTGTTCAACGGTTTTTTGAACAGCGCCAGCACTTTGTTCAGCATGGGCATTTACAGCCGCATCATCAATCCCGGCGCCACTTCCCGAAAACAGGTGCTGGTTGGGCGTTATTTCGCCCTGATTCTGGCGCTGGTGTCGGTGGTGGTGGCCCCAGGTATTGCCAATGCGCCTGAAGGATTATATAGCTGGATGAAGCAGCTTAACGGGGTGTATAACGTTCCCCTGGTTACCATTATCATCATGGGGTTCTTTTTCCCCCGGATTCCGGCCATGGCGGCCAAGCTGGCGCTATTGTTAGGTATTGTCAGCTATATCCTGATCAATTACGTTTTCCATTTCCCTATCCATTTCCTGTATGTGCTGGCGATAACGTTTTGCCTGAACGCGTTGGTCATGCTGATTATCGGCAAAATTGCGCCACGCGCCACCCCGTTTGTCTTTCATGATTCCCTGGCGGTGGACATGTCGCCTTGGCGCTCGGTAAAGGTTGCTTCCGCGGGCGTTATAGCGGCGATGATTTTTATCTATGCCTTCCTGGCCCGCTTCGGCGGCTGGAATAGCGCCTGGTTATGCTGGATAGCCGGCATAACCGTTATCGGCATTGCGGGCTGGCTGGCGTTTGCCGGCGTGAAAAAAAATAAACCCAAGGAGGAAATTGCCTGATGAAACCCAATATCATCTTTATCATGACCGATACGCAGGCCACTAACATGGTTGGGTGTTATACCGGCCTTCCCCTGCATACCGACAATATTGATGCGCTGGCCGGACGCGGAATCAAATTTAATTCGGCGTTTACCACCGCGCCGCTGTGTACCCCTGCGCGCGCCGGTCTGTTTACCGGGCTGTATTCCAATCAAAGCGGCCCTTGGACCAATAATCTGGCGCCAGGCAAGAATATGCGCACCATGGGTAATTATTTTCAGGATGCCGGCTGGCACACCACCTATATCGGCAAATGGCATCTCGACGGCCACGACTATTTCGGCACCGGCGTCTGTCCGCCGGAATGGGACGCGGAATATTGGTACGACGGCGCGAATTACCTCCATGACCTGTCTGAAGAAAATATCAGCTTATGGCGTAACGGGCTTAATTCCAAACAGGAACTCGAGCAACATCATATTGATGATGAATTTACCTGGGGCTATCGCATCAGCCAGCGCGCGATAGGTTTTCTTGATAAGCAGCGTGTACGGCGGGAAAAGCCGTTCCTGTTGGTGCTTTCTTATGATGAGCCGCATCATCCCTTTACCTGTCCGCCGCGCTATCTCGACCGTTTTGCCGATTTCCATTACCCGCTGGGCGCAAAAGGGGCCGATGATCTTAGCCATAAACCGATGCATCAGCGTCTGTGGGCAAAGGCGATGCCGTCGCCGGTAACGGACGACGCCACCTACCATCATCCGATTTATTTTGCCTGCAACGATTTTGTCGATGACCAGATAGGGCGGGTGCTGAACCACCTTACCGCCGATGAATGGGAAAACACCTGGATAGTCTATACCTCCGATCATGGCGAAATGATGGGGGCGCATAAGCTTATCAGCAAAGGTTCGGCGGGCTACGACGATATCTGCCGCATTCCTTTTATTATCCACGGGCCCGGCCTGTCGGCGCGGGAGATCGATACACCGGTAAGCCATATCGATCTGTTGCCGACATTATTATCGATCGCCGGCATCCCGGTGCCGCCGTCCCTGCAGGGCGAAAGCCTGCTGCCGGAGCTGTCGTCGGCGGAGCGGGAACGGCAGCGGTCGGTCATGGTGGAATTTAACCGCTATGAAATAGAACACGACAGTTTCGGCGGGTTTATTCCGATGCGCGCCTGGGTCAGCAACGATTGGAAACTGGTGATAAACCTGTTTGACGATGATGAACTCTATGACCGGCGCAACGATCCCGAGGAACTGGTAAACCTGATTGACCGGGAGGAATATGCCCAACGGCGCGATGCGCTGCATGATAGCTTGTTAGCCTATATGGACCGCATTCGCGATCCGTTTCGCAGCTATCGCTGGGCCATGCGACCATGGCGGCCGGACAGGCATGAGCAATGGTTGGGCGCGTTTCGTCCCAAACCGGATGATTACGTCTCGCCGGTGGTCAGGGATTACGACACGGGACTGCCGACCAGGGGAGTGAAAATTGAGGAAAAAAGACAAAAATTCTGATGGGCAGGATGAGAGCCTTGCCGTTTTTGCGGAATTGACGGGCAGCGAGCACGCCATGTTTACCCGGCTTGATCAGTTGCCGAAGCAAACGCGCATTTATCCCCAGGAGGATGAGGCGCTGTCTTTTTATTACCTGCACAGTGGATTGGTGGGGCTTTATCATATGCTGGAAAACGGCAAGGTTTGCCTGATCCGTCTGTTTGGTCCCGGTGATTTTTTTGGTTACCGCAGCCTGTTCGGTTACACCTTTTATCATTGTTCCTCGCGCGTGCAGCGTACCGCTTCGGTAACGCGCATTACGCCCTATCAGCCGCGGCAGTTTTTGCATCTCTATCCGCGGCTGAACGACTTTCTGTTCAGGCGGATGGCGCGGGATCTTGGCGAGGCGGAAAAACGTCTTGCCGGCATGGCCTACGATAAATCCCAGCAACGGGTAATGCTGAGTATTCATTACTTATTCCGGCAATGGCCGGGCTATGAATGGACCTGGCGTGAAATTGCCGAATATGCGGGATGCGAAACGGAAACCGCCATCCGCCATGGTGGCGAACTCAAGCTACAGGGATTGTTGCCCGATGAATTTGCCGGTTAACGCGCGGCAGGCCGCCAACGGAGGCGAATAACGCTATGTATTTTGGCAATAAAGAGTGGCAACGGCGGGGTAAAAATCCCGATTACCGATTTTCCCTGGCGAATGAGCGAACATTTTTAGCCTGGATCCGCACCGCGCTGGCTTTTTTAGCCGGCTCGATAGCCATCGATCAGCTGACGCCGGATTTTGCCTTGCCGGCGATCCGGGTGATGTTGGCCATTCTGCTGGCGATTGGCGGCGGAGCCATGGCCCTGGTGGCGTTAAGGCGCTGGGCTGAAAATGAACAGGCGATGCGGCTGGAGGCACCTTTGCCCTATACCCGGCTATTACCGGCGGTCGCTTTTTTCCTGGTGTTGATAGCGCTGTTATTTATCCTGTTTATAGTTTTATATTGAGGCCTGTATGGAGTCTGCGACGGCGACGAATAACCGGGACCCTGGATTGCAGCCGGAGCGGACGCGCCTGGCCTGGTCCCGAACGCTGTATGTGCTGGTGATCGAAAGCCTGCTGTTTATTCGCGTGGGATGGCTTAAACACCTGCCGTTGATTACCGGCGCGGGGGTGATGCTGGTTTGTCTGGCGGCGGTCATGGTCGGCGTAAAACGCTATGCCCGGTCGGCGCAACCCTCCCCCCATCGCGCGTTTACTCTGCAACAACGGCACTGGTTATTCCGCTTTATGTCCTTTATCCTGCTGATAGCGTCCGCCATGATGTGTTTTTCGGTACTCAATACCTGCCTGGAGTCGCGGTTATTATGAAACGCCCTTTTTCCCTGATGGCGAAACCCACCAGTTATCAATGCAATATCCGCTGCGACTATTGTTTTTATATCGACAAGAAAGATACCGTTATTCCCCACGGGGCGGCGTCGTTAAAGCATATGACGGATGAGGTGCTCAGGGAGTATATCAAGCAATATATCGGCGCCAGCGCCGGGGACGAGGTGATGTTTGCCTGGCAGGGCGGCGAACCGACCCTGGCCGGCATGGATTTTTATGCCGCCGCGCTGCGCTATCAGCAGCGCTACGCCCGTGGAAAACGGATTTCCAACTGTATGCAAACCAACGGCATACTGATAAACGATCCATGGGGCCGTTTTCTTGCCGATAATCATTTCCTGATGGGCATTTCCGTGGACGGCACCGCCCGGCTGCATAATGAATATCGCCATTCCGCCGGCGGCCGGCCGGTCTTTGACCAGGTCATCAACGCCATTCAAATTTTTAAGAAATATAATATTGATTACAACGTGTTATGCGTGGTAAACGATAAAACCGCCCAGGCTCCGCTGGAGATTTACCGGTTTATAACCCAAGAACTGGGCGCGCACCATGTGCAATTTATCCCGGCCGTGGAACAAACGTCGTCCGCGGCGGGGCGTGGAGAATTGATTTATCCCCACGCCGCGGGCGAGAAAACGCTGACGCCGTGGTCGGTGAGCGGCGCGGCCTACGGCGCGTTTATCAATACCCTGTTTGATTATTGGGTGCGGCATGATGTCGGCGCGGTGTTCGTGCAGTTATTCGATAATGCGCTGGCGGCCTGGTGCGGCGTTACGCCGAGTCTGTGCGTGATGCAGCCCACCTGCGGCCAGGGCTTGGTCGTCGAGCAGAACGGCGATATTTACAGCTGCGATCATTTTGTCTACCCGGAGCATAAACTGGGCAATCTGCTGACGGAAAATCTGGCCGAAATGGTCAATGGCAAAAAACAGCGGCGGTTCGGCCAGCTAAAAGCCAATGTGGCTACGCCATGCCTGTCCTGCGAGTATCGGTTCGCCTGTCACGGCGGCTGTCCGAAGCACCGTATTCACCGTGTCGGGGGTCAGTGGCATAATCATCTTTGCTCCGGCTATAAAGCTATTTTTTCCCATATTGCGCCCTATATGGCGTATATGGCCGGCGAACTGGCGCACCATCGGCCCCCGGCCGGCATCATGCGCAATATTGGCAGGATTGCGGGGTGCGGTGGGTGAAATAAACCGCTATCATGGGGTAAACAGAGGCACCCGGCCTACTGTCATAAAAACGTCATATTACCGACATGTATCTGTAACCTAATTGTCCTATTTTCCCTCCTGCAGCAATTATAATTGAAGAAAACGGCCATGGGCCGATTTTAAAATATCCCACAGGAGGGATTATGAAACTGATGCATACCACCGTTGCCAGTGTTGTAGCAGCTACGTTCGCCCTGGCGAGTCTTTCTTCGTTCGCTGCCGCAAACCTGACCGGTGCCGGCGGCACATTCCCCGCCCCGGTTTATGCTAAATGGGCCGATACCTATCAAAAAGAAACCGGCGTAAAAGTTAACTACCAGGGCATCGGTTCTTCCGGCGGCATCAAACAGATTATCGCCAATACCGTCGATTTCGGCGCGTCCGATGCTCCATTAAGCGATGCCGACCTGAAGAAAGAAGGATTATTTCAATTTCCGACCGTGATTGGCGGCGTGGTGCTGGCCATCAACGTACCGGGAATCAAAAGCGGCGAACTGACCCTGGACGGCCATACCCTGGGTGAGATTTACCTGGGCAATATCAAAAAATGGAACGACCCGGCCATCACTAAACTGAATCCGGGCCTGAAGCTGCCGGATCAGAACATCGCCGTGGTGCGCCGCGCCGATGGTTCCGGCACATCGTTTGTGTTCACCAGCTATTTGGCCAAGGTGAACGCCACCTGGAAAGAAAAAATCGGCGCCGGTTCCACGGTTAACTGGCCGGTCGGACTGGGCGGCAAGGGCAATGACGGCATCGCCGCCTTCGTCCAGCGTTTACCGGGTTCCATCGGTTATGTGGAATACGCCTACGCCAAACAGAACAACCTGGCCTATACCAAGCTGATTTCCGCCGACGGCAAGCCGGTGATGCCGACCCAGGACAACTTCAGCGCGGCGGCGAAAGGCGTCGACTGGCAGCAGTCTTTTGCCCAGGACCTGACTTACCAGAAGGGCAACAATGCCTGGCCGATCACCTCCACCACGTTTATTATGTTGCATACTACCCAAACCAAGCCTGAGCAGGGCCGTGAAACCCTGAAATTCTTCGATTGGGCCTACAACAAGGGTGCCGACCAGGCTAATGCCCTGGACTACGCCACCTTGCCGAAGGACGTGGTTGAGCAGGTCCGCGCCGCCTGGAAAGCCAATATCAAAGACAGTACCGGTAAAGCGCTCTACTAAGTCCGTGCGTTTCGTCCCTTCCCTTACGGGGAGGGATTACGAACCAACTAAAAGAGTATTCTATGGCTGACAATACGCCGGCACAGCATGCCCCTGGCAAACAAGGCGACCTGATATTCGGTACGTTGGTCAGGTTGGCCGCGTTGATTACCTTATTGATGTTGGGCGGAATTATCGTTTCGCTGATTGTCGCTTCGTGGCCGAGCCTGGAAAAGTTCGGTTTCGCGTTCCTCTGGACCAAGGAATGGGATCCGCCCGGTGAAAAATTCGGCGCGCTGGTTCCTATCTACGGCACCCTGGTCACCTCTTTTATCGCGTTGCTGATTGCCGTTCCGGTCAGCTTCGGCATTGCGCTGTTTCTTACCGAACTCGCTCCCAACTGGCTGAAACGGCCGCTTGGCGTCGCCATCGAGCTGTTGGCGGCCATCCCCAGCATTGTCTACGGCATGTGGGGATTGTTTGTTTTTGCCCCCCTGTTCGCCCAGTATTTCCAACAGCCCCTGGGCGATGTGATGTCGACCATTCCGTTTATCGGCGTTCTGTTTTCGGGGCCGGCGTTCGGTATTGGCATTCTGGCCGCCGGTATTATCCTGGCCATTATGATCATTCCCTACATTGCCGCCGTCATGCGCGATGTATTTGAACAAACCCCGGTGTTGATGAAGGAATCCGCCTACGGCATCGGTTGCACCACCTGGGAAGTGATCTGGCGTATCGTGCTGCCCTTCACCAAAAACGGCGTAATCGGCGGCGTGATGCTGGGACTGGGAAGGGCGCTGGGCGAAACCATGGCGGTGACCTTTATCATCGGCAATACCAACCAACTTGACAGTATTTCCCTGTTTAGCCCCGGCAACAGTATTACCTCGGCGCTGGCCAATGAGTTCGCCGAAGCCCAGGCGGGTTTGCATACCGCCGCGCTGATGGAGTTGGGGTTAATCCTGTTCGTGATTACCTTTATCGTGCTGGCCTGTTCCAAATTCATGATAATGCGCCTGGCGAAAAACGAGGGGGTCAAATAATGGCGACCGTGGAACATGATATGACCCATACCGCGCCGCAAATGGAAGCCCGGCGTAAAATGCAGTCCTGGCGGCGGCAAAAGAACCGTCTGGCGCTGTTTTTGTCCATGGCCACCATGGCCTTCGGCCTGTTCTGGTTATGCTGGATTTTGCTGACCACGGTTAGCCGGGGCTTCGACGGTATGTCGCTGGCGCTGTTTACCGAAATGACGCCGCCGCCCAATACCGCCGGCGGCGGCCTGGCCAATGCCCTGGCCGGCAGCGGCCTGTTGATTCTTTGGGCCACTATTTTCGGCACCCCCCTTGGCATCATGGCGGGGATTTACCTGGCGGAATACGGCCGCAAATCCCTGCTGGCGGAAGTGATACGCTTTATTAACGATATCCTGCTGTCCGCGCCGTCCATCGTTATCGGTCTGTTTGTCTATACGCTGGTGGTGGCCAAAATGGAGCATTTCTCCGGCTGGGCCGGGGTGATAGCCCTGGCGCTGCTACAGGTGCCGATTGTCATCCGTACCACGGAAAACATGATGCGCCTGGTGCCCGATACGCTGCGTGAAGCGGCCTACGCGTTGGGCACGCCGAAATGGAAAATGATTTCCGCCATTACGCTTAAGGCCTCGGTGTCCGGCATCATTACCGGCGTATTGCTGGCGGTGGCGCGAATCGCCGGCGAAACGGCGCCGCTGTTGTTTACCTCGCTCTCCAACCAGTTCTGGAGCACCGATCTGATGCAGCCCATCGCCAACCTGCCGGTGACTATCTTTAAATTCGCCATGAGCCCGTTTGCCGAATGGCAGCAGCTGGCCTGGGCGGGCGTGCTGCTGATTACGTTGTGCGTGCTGTTGCTGAATATCGTCGCCCGGATTATTTTTGCCAAAAAAACCTATTAAGCGCCAGGCGCAGACGCGTCTTTGAAAGAAAGAGAGAGTGTTGCATGAGCAGGATCAACAATGCCAACGGCAGCAAAGTACAGGTCCGCGATCTGAATTTTTATTATGGTAAATTTCATGCGCTGAAGAATATCAGCCTGGATATTGCCCGTAACCAAGTGACGGCGTTTATCGGTCCGTCCGGCTGCGGTAAATCCACGCTGTTGCGCTGTTTCAATAAAATGTACCAGCTTTATCCGGAACAACGCGCCGAAGGGGAAATCCTGCTGGATGGGGACAATATCCTTACCGATAAGCGTGATGTATCCCTGCTGCGCGCCCGTGTCGGCATGGTTTTCCAGAAGCCGACCCCCTTCCCGATGTCGATTTATGACAACATCGCTTTTGGGGTGCGCCTGTTCGAAAAGCTATCGCGCAGCGAGATGGAGGAACGGGTACAGTGGTCGCTGACCAAGGCGGCGTTGTGGAACGAAACCAAGGATAAATTGCACCAGAGCGGCTACAGCCTGTCCGGCGGCCAGCAGCAGCGTTTATGCATCGCGCGCGGTATTGCCATTCGCCCCGATGTGCTGTTGCTTGACGAACCCTGCTCAGCCCTGGATCCGATCTCGACCGGGCGTATCGAAGAGCTGATTTCAGAATTAAAAGCGGATTATACCGTGGTGATTGTGACGCATAACATGCAGCAGGCGGCGCGTTGTTCCGATCACACGGCGTTTATGTATCTGGGCGAGTTAATCGAATTCAGCGATACGGACAGCATTTTCACCGCGCCGAAGAACAAGCAAACCGAAGATTATATTACTGGCCGCTATGGTTAATAACGGGATATATCATGGAAAACCTGAATCTCAATAAGCATATTTCCGGCCAGTTTAACGCCGAGCTGGAACACATCCGCACCCAGGTAATGGCGATGGGCGGCCTGGTGGAGCAGCAGCTTACCGATGCCATCAGCGCGATGCACAGCCAGGATGAAGAACTGGCCAAGCGCGTGGTGGCCGGCGACGCGAAGGTCAATGCGATGGAGGTGGCCATCGATGAGGCCTGCGTGCGCATTATTGCCAAGCGCCAGCCCACCGCCAGCGATTTACGCCTGGTGATATCGATCATCAAAACCATTTCCGAGCTGGAGCGTATCGGCGACGGCGCGGATAAAATCTGCCGCACCGCGTTGGAGAAGTACTCTCAGCAGCATTTGCAGATGCTGGTCAGCCTGGAGTCGCTCGGACGTCATACCGTGCAAATGCTGCATGACGTGTTGGATGCCTTTGCGCGCATGGATTTGGATGAGGCCATCCGCATCTATCATGAAGATAAAAAGGTCGATCAGGAATATGAGGGCATAGTACGCCAGCTGATGACCTATATGATGGAAGACCCGCGCACCATTCCCAGCGTCCTTACCGCGCTGTTTTGCGCCCGCTCCATCGAGCGTATCGGCGATCGCTGCCAGAACATCTGTGAATATATTTTCTATTTTGTGAAAGGACAGGATTTCCGCCATGTGGCCGGCGACGCGTTGGAAACGCTGCTGGCGGGTAAGGATGGAACGCCGCCGGCGCCACCCGCCCCGCCGGCAACGGCGCCCACCGGGGAATGATATTTATTCAGGGGCGTAGTTAACAAAACGGTGGTTTATACCGGCTTGGCCACGTTGTCTGCAATAAACGGAGCATAAGGGACTCAATCGGAGGAAATCAACGTAGTGTTTCAGGACCTTTATGGGTGGTTTAATTGTTAGCCTTGGTCAGTCTGTGGTTATTAGCCTATAACGCTTAATATACTTATCACCGCGCGGTATCCCCGGAAACCCGGGCGCCGGTAAGTTTCCAGCCCTGTTTGCGCCATAACCCCGGCAATTGCCCCATATCATCGAAACGGGTGACCAGCGGATGGTCAATCGGCGGATTATGCGGGTCGGCGCAATAATAAAATACCGGGATGCCGGCGGCGATGCCGGCCTGGGTGCCGGATACCGAATCCTCGACCAAAATACACCGCTCCACCGGCAGCCGCAGTTGGGCGGCGGCATGGTAAATTACCGCCGGGTCGGGCTTCCAGCGCTGGACATCGTAACCGCTGTACAGATGATGCGTAAAAAACGGCAGCAGCGCCGTCAGGCCGAGAGAGTGTTCCATTTTACTGACCGGACCGTTGGACACCACCGCCACCGGCACGTTGATAAGCTGCAACAGTTCACGCACGCCCTCGATGGGAACCAGGCGTTCATCAAACAGGCGGGCCACATGGGCGCGGTATTCGGCTTCCAGGATATCCGCCCGCTGGGACAGGCCGTGCTGCGCTTTCATACGGTCGAAGATTTCATTAAGCTTTACCCCTTTGAAATTCTTGATGGCCTCGGTAAGCGTCAGCGCGATGCCGTAATGAGCGAACAGCAACACATAGGCCTCGCAGCAGAGGATCTCGCTGTCCACCAGCGTGCCGTCGCAATCGAATAATACACATGTTTTTTCGCTCATTAATCATGTCCTTCTGCTGTTCCCGGAATGTCTGGTCCTACTTTACCTTATCAGGGCGGGCAAGCGATCGGTTAACCCGTCGCCGCGCCGGCTTTTTTAGGCGGCGATGGCGGTCACAGCTTTTCGCCGGTAAGACATAGAGAGTAATTTTACACATGGCGTAAATACGGTTATTTTTTTTATTTTATAAAAATACATATAAATCAATCATAAGATAGATAAGTCCGGCCGGGTAGATGAGGTGTCGCTATTTTAGTGTGTAAAATTACACACTGATCACATTTAGCGATTCATTAACATGTTTTAATTATCTCACTTCTTAACGTGGGAACTCACAATGAAACATATAATGATCTGCTGCGGCGCCGGCGTCGCCACCAGCACCGTGGCGCTGAAAAAACTGGAAGCCTACCTGCAGGGCGAACAGTTGCTGGATAAAGTGCGCATTTCCCAGGGTACCGTGGCGGAAGCCATCACCCGGGACGATGTGGATTTTATCGTTTCCACCTCGCCGGTAAAGGTGTCTGTCCCGGTAATCAACGCTTTGCCCCTGTTGACCGGCATGGGAACCGACAAAGTATTCAGCCGCGTAAAAGAATTGATTCTCGCCGAGGGTTAATGCCATGTTTGTTATCGATTATATCGTGAGCATGGGGGCCTCGGTGATGATGCCCCTGATCTTTATCCTGTTGGGCTTGCTGCTGCGGTTATCCATCGCCAAATCGATCAAGGCCGGGCTAATGGTGGGCATCGGTTTTATCGGGTTGAGTATTACCGTCAACCTGATGATTGACTCGTTAACGCCTGTCAGCCACGCCATTGTCGAACGCTTCGGCCTGAACCTGACCGTACTGGACATGGGATGGCCCGCCGCCGCCGCCGTTGCCATGGGCACCCGGGTGGGCGCGCTGGTTATCCCCGTGTGCGTCGCCATCAACATCCTGATGCTTTACACCAAGACCACCCGCATTCTGAACGTGGATATCTGGAATCTGTGGCACCACGCGTTCACCGGTTCGCTGGTGGCCATTATCACCGGTAACCTGTGGATGGGCGTGCTGGCCGCCGGCCTGAACTGTATCGTTACCATGGTGATAGCCGATCGCACCACCGCCGATGTGGAAAAATACCTTAACCTGCCCGGTATCTCGGTGCCGCACGGCTTTTCCGCGTCGTTTGTGCCCGCCGCCTGGCTGGTTAACGCGATCGTCGACCGCATTCCCGGCGTACGTGATATAAAAATCGATACCGAGGTGATACAAAAACGTTTATCGATACTGGGCGATCCGGCCTGCCTGGGCGCGATTATCGGCGCCATACTGGCCATTATCGCCGGGGTGGATGTCAAAGCCATCCTGCAAACCGCCATTACCATGGCCGCGGTGATGACCATTATCCCCCGGATGGCAAAAATGCTGATGGAAGGGGTGTATCCCATCAGCGAGCGTATTCAGGAAATTGCCCAGTCCCGGGCCGGTTCGTTCGGCAAGATTTCCATTGGGCTGGATTCCGCGGTTAGCGTCGGCCATCCTGTTACCCTGTCGGTGTCGATGCTGATGATCCCGATTATGCTGGTGCTGGCGGCGATTATCCCGGGCAATCAGTTCCTGCCGTTCGCCTCGCTTACCGGTCTGCCGTTTGCCTTTGTGCTGGTTACCGCCGTATGCCGGGGCGATATGTTCCGCACCCTGCTCACAGGCCTGCTGACCCTGAGCCTGGCGCTGTTAATCGGCACCAGCCTGGCGCCGCTTGTCACCAGTACCGCCGTCAGCACCGGCTTCTCGTTACCCAATGGCGCCACCAGCATCAGCAGCGTTGACTATGCCGGCGCCATGTTGCCTTGGGTAATAATCCAGGGGTTTTATTTCAAGGCCATCGGCGTCGGCGCGCTTATCCTCTGCACCCTGCTGCTGGCGGTATGGAACCGCAAAAAAATCCTCCATGAGAATCAGCTGGCGGCGCAAACGGACGCCGCCGGAATAGAGGCGGGAGAATAATCATGATGTTCAGCCCCAAGCGTGTTTTTATCATTACCCGGCCGGTAAGCCGCGATGAACTGCTGACCCGGATGGCCGACAGCCTGTATGCGGACGGATTGGTGAAAGAGAGCTTTTGTCAGGGAGTGCTTGACCGGGAGGCGGTTTATCCCACCGGCATCGATATGGAGACGCACAGCATCGCCATCCCCCATACCGAGTTTGAACATGTGGTCACCACCGGGTTTGCCATCGCGGTAAACCAGGCGGGGGTGGAATTCCACCGCACCGATGATCCGGAACAGGTGGTTAAACCGGCCGTCGTGGTGCTGATGGCCATTGATCCGTCGTGTGAAAAAGTGGCCATTATCCAATCCCTCTTTACGTTACTGGGTGATATTGCGCAGGTTAACAAAATCGGCGTAAATTCTCCGGAGGACATCGCGAAACTGTTCACTGAATCCATCACGACCCGTTAGAATGAAGCCGGAATCTCCCTACGCCTTCAGAGATATGCGATGTTAAGAATAAGCCAGGTGATTGAGATAGCAATGGTCAGCCGTAAGACCGTTTATAACGCGATCAACAGCGGCCGCTTGAAATATCAGTTGGTGAACCTGGACAACCGTCAGGTGCGTATGTTCCATGAACATGACGTGCTTGACGCGTTTCCCAAAGCCAACCGTACCTCGCTCGACGTCCAGGCGTTACAGCAGGAAATTGCCTCGCTGAAATTTGCCTTGGCGGAGTTGCAAAAAGCGGTTGAGGCCATGGACCCTTCCATCCAGGTGGAGATGATTGCGACTAAGCCTAAAAAATAATCGTCCGGTGTTTTTTCCGCTATTTGATATTGTTTAAATATTATTAACTTTAAATTATAATGGCGAAAAAGTGCATGTACATCGGTGATATTTTGATATCAAATAATATGCGAGGAAAAACGATTATTTTTTATCACCATCAAGGTTTATTATGTGGGATTTATCGGTAAATGATAACACAAGGCATGATACCGCTTCTTATTATAAAGATGATGGTTGCCATAACCAGCGACATGTCTTATCCGCGTCCAGAGCGATCGGCAATAGCCAATCATCGATTGCGCCGCTCCTCAATTCATCTATAAGTGAATCCTCGGCTAACCAGCCGGTTTTCCGTCGTGTCATGCAACGCCTGTCGGCCATGCTGGCGCATGTCGGCGGCTATTTTCATCGTGGATATCGGCAGTTAACCAGTGGCGCCAGGGATCCGGTCCATCCCACGATGAATACCATGATTCCATTACTTGATGAGCCGTCATTGCATTATGCTAAATATATCATCAATGATTTTTCGATTCCTTTGTCATCTCCGGAAAATAAACCTTTGACCGTCGAGGAGTTGGTTTATTTTATCGGTCTTGCCGTTATACGTCTGGCTGAATCGCATGCGTCGAAGATAGCCGATAGCCGGGCAATGAAAAATGCCTGTAATATAATAAATCATCATGCTGATCATCCGGGTATGGGCATGCTGAGGTATATAGAGCGTTGTTGTAAAGGGCGGAAAGGTGTCGCCGCGGCGCTGGTCGTTCAAGCCGTGGAAACAGGCCGTAAGGATTTGTCTCATACCGGATATCAAGAATATATTGATTCCGTGCATGCGTTGGCCGCGTTGTGAGACTATTTTCTCGCCAACGCCGCGACCGACGGCGTCAACCTGCCGGGCACCGGCTTTGTTCGTGGGCACGCGGGCTGTGTCAATCTGCCCAGCGTTTGATAACTAATGAGGTATTGATGCCGCCGAACGCGAAGTTGTTGGACTGGATATAGCCGGTATCGATTAACCTGGGCTGACCGGTAATGTAGTCCAGATCGCCGCATTCCGGGTCCGGCTGGCGCAGGTTGAGCGTGGGGGCGAACCAGCCTTCGCGCATCATTTCCAGGCTCATCCAGGCTTCCAGCGCGCCGCAGGCGCCCAGGGTATGACCGAAATAGCTCTTAAGCGAGGATATCGGAGTGGTATTGCCGAATAACGCGGCGGTGGCCCGGCTCTCGGCAATATCGCCGCGCTCGGTGGCGGTGCCGTGCGCGCTGATATAGCCGATGTCCCCGATGGATACGCCGGCGTTCTGCAACGCTTGCGCCATGCAGATTTGCATGGTGGACTGCTGCGGCTGGGTTATATGGCTGGCATCGCAGTTGGTGGCGAATCCCACCAGCTCGCCGTAAATGGCGGCGCCCCTGGCCAGGGCGAAATCCAGCGCTTCCAGTACCAGCGTGCCGGCGCCTTCGCCAATCACCAGTCCGTCCCTATCCTTATCAAAGGGGGCGGGCGTGAGTTTCGGGCTGTCGTTGAGCTGGCTGGTGGCGAACAGCGTATCAAAGGCCGCCGCCTCGGAAGGACACAGCTCCTCGGCGCCGCCGGCCACCATCACCGTTTGATAACCGTGCCTGATGGCTTCATAGGCATACCCGATGGCCTGGCTGCCTGAGGTGCAGGCGCTGGAGGTGGGGATCACCCGGCCGCGCAGCCCGAAAAACAATCCGGCATTGACCGCCGTGGTATGCGGCATCATCTGCACGTAGGTGGTGCCGGTGATATTGTGGGTGTGTTTTTCCGTGAGCATAGTGGCAAAATCGCTGATGGGTTTGGTGCTGCCGGTGGACGAGCCGTAGGCAATGCCGGTTTCGCCGCCGGTGAGGATGGCGTCATTGAGCAGACCCGCCTGTTCCAGCGCCAGCTCGGTGGCCCGGGTTGCCAGCAGCGATACCCGGCCCATGGAGCGGATGCGCTTGCGGGTATAATGCTCGGGCAGCACAAAATCGGGCAGCGGAGCGGCCAGCAGGGTATTCAGTCCGTCGAACTCGCGCCATTGCGGCATGCCGACCACCGCGTTTTCCTGGCGCTTGAGGCCTTGCGCCACCGCCTGCCAGCTTTCGCCGAAGGCGGTGACGCCGCCCATGCCGGTAATCACCACGCGGCGGTTCATAGCAGGCCTCCGTTAATGGAGATCACCTGGCGGGTGACATAACCGGCAATGTCCGACATCAGGTAGCCGGCAAGCCCCGCCACTTCGTCCGCCCGCCCCATGCGTTTCATCGGGATAAGGCTCATGGCCTGGTCCAGGGCGCTCGCTTCCAGGTCGATCATGCCGGTGTCAATCAGCCCCGGCGCGATGCAGTTAACGGTGATATGCCTTTTCGCCAGCTCAACCGCCAGCGCCTTGGTGGCGCCGATAATGCCGGCTTTGGCCGCGCTGTAGTTGACCTGCCCCCGATTGCCGGTCAAGCCGGATACCGAGGACAACGTAATGATGCGCCCGCCGGCGCGCAGGCCGATCATCGGCATCACGCAGGGCTGCAGCACGTTGTAAAAGCTGTCGAGGTTGGTATCCATCACGCTGTCCCAATCCTCCCCGCTCAGCGCCGGGAAGGCGCCGTCGCGGGTAATGCCGGCGTTGCTGACCACGCCGTAATATGCGCCGTGCCGATCGATATCCGCGCTTATTTCCCGGCGGCAGGCGTCCCGGTCGGCAACGTCAAAAGCGATGAGCCTGCCTGCGCCGCGCAGCGCCTTAATCCGATGCAGCGTCTCTTCCGCGCCGGCCCGGTCATGATGATAGTGGACGATCGCCAAAAAGCCGTCCTGCGCCAGCCGGTAGGCAATGGCGCGTCCTATTCCCTTGCTGGCTCCCGTCACCAATACCGAGCGTGTCATCTTTTTATTCCTTTAATAATTGGTTGATTTCATTTTCTTCGGGCTGATAGGTATTCAGCCGACCGGTAGCCAGAGTTTCACCGGCCCGCAGTATCTCGCATTCAAAGCTGCCGATACGTTCATCCCGCAACAACAGGCTGATGCAGATATCCAGCTCGCTGCCCTGGGGAAATACCGGCTGGGCGCAGCGTAGGGCGCGCGCGCCCAGCAGCAGGCCGGGCCGGGGAGGTTCGCCGCGCCGGCGTCCGTGCCAGCCTGACCAGACGCCGATGGTTTGCGCCATCATCTCCAGCGCGTACCAGGCGGGCAGATCGCCGTTCATATCCAAAAAGGGTCGCAGCACGCCCGAGGCGCCAACGGTAACCCGGCAGCGGGCATGCTGTTCGCCGATAGCGCACAGGCTTTCGACCAGCACCATCGGCGTGTCGTGCGGCAGATAATGCGCGGCGGGCATGGCATCGGCCATGGCGGGAATTTCAGGCAGCATGGATTCCCTCGCTATCGCCCAGGATAAGGCTGGTATTATTGCCGCCGAAGGCAAACGAGTTGGACATGATATAGCGCCGCGTCAGGCGGGCGGGCGCGTCCAGCAGGCCGAACCGCGCCAGGCCGGGGTCGGGGGTAGCGGCGGAGAAATCCTGCGGCGGCAGCGGCAGGGAGCCGGTCAGCAATAACCAGCAGAGCGCCGCCTCGATTGCCCCGGCGGCGCCCAGCGTATGGCCGGTCAGGTGTTTGGTGGAACTGCAGGGCACCTGTTGGCCGAACAGCCGGTTGATCACCAGCGCTTCGATGCGATCGTTAAGCGGGGTGGCGGTGCCGTGCAAATTAATGTACCCGATATCCGCCGCCGCCAGGCCGGCGTCCGCCAGGGCCATTTCAATGGCGCGGATGGCTCCGCTGCCCTCGGGGTGGGGGGCCGACATATGCCAGGCGTCGGAGGACTCGCCCATGCCCATCAGTGCGATCCCGCCCTGGTCCCGGGTCAGCAGCAGCAGCGCCGCCCCCTCGCCAATGCTGATGCCGTCGCGTTCGGCGCTGAATGGGCGGCAACGTTGCGCGGATAACGATTCCAGGCTGTCAAAACCATTGATCGGCATCCGGCTCAGGCTATCGGCGCCGCCGACAATGGCCACGTCCGCCATGCCGGTTTCAATCAGCCGCCGTCCGCTGATAATCGCCCGCGCGCTGGAGGAACAGGCGGTGGAAAGGGTATACGCCGGACCGTCCAATTGCAGGAAGGCGGCGAGAAAACGCGCCGGATCCCCTAATTCCTGCATTTGATAAAAATACCCCGGCGACGTTTTCCCCTGCGCGGCGGCGGTGACCTGCCGGTCGCATTCATCCAGCCCCGAGGTGCTGGTGCCCAGCACAACGGCCACGCGGTCCGCGCCGAAGGCGGCCACGGCATCATCCACCTGGGCGCGGATCTGCGCCAGCGCCCCCAGCAGCAGGCGGTTATTGCGGCTATCATGCCGCTTCAGCCCGGCGGGTATTTCAGGCAGCGGCCCGCTGACAGCGCCCAGCCAGCAGGGCCGCCTGTGCAACAGCCAGTCATGGCTCAGTTTCATGCCCGGCGCCACGCCGCGCGTAAGATTGGCGCCGATCTCCGCCATATCGTTACCCAGCGCATTTAGCATGCCGACCGCTGAAATTGAAATCATCGTTTAGTCGTCCAGATGTTGAATGGCTATCTGATAGTGAAAAATCGCGTTACTCAACGCGACAGGCTGACGCCGGCCCGCGATGATCTCATAGTGTATCTCGGTTACGCTATTGCCGCCGGGATCCGCCAGCACCCGCCGATCCGCCGTATCCACCAGCGTCCAGCCCCGAGGCAGGACCTTATGCCAGGCCTCTGCCGGCCAATAGCTTAGCATGATATCCGCCAGTACCTGGCCGGCCGGCGGCAGCCGCGGCAGGACGACCGATTGCTCGGTATGGATGCCCTGCCGGTCGTAGGTGACTTTAAACAGGCGAATGCCGAGCGACGACAGTCCCACCAGGGTCAGCTGCCCGCCGTCGGCATTGAGCAGCACCAGCAGGGATTGCGCGCGTCCCTCTACCGTGGCGGTCAACAACTGCTGTTCGCTGATGGCCGGTGTTATGCCGGGCGCGGGCAGCCGCACGGACACCCCCGGTTTCAGCCAGGCCGACGGCGCTTTCGGCCCGGCGGCGCAGGCAACCAGCAGCAGGGCCGGCAGCAGGGCCAATAGGGATAACGCTTTCATCAATGATCCCCCCGCCCGTGCGGCAATGCCAGCGGCGATAGTAAAAAGGCGGTAAATATACCGCTGCATAAAACGATGCCGAAGCTGGCGATGGCCTGGGTATGGCTGAACACCAGCATGCCCAGCGTCAGGGTGGTGGTCATCACCGCCAGGGTAACGGCCAGCATCGAGGTGGTGGGCGTGCCGCGCGGATTGGCGAAAAACAGCTGGTAGTTGATACCGATACCCAGCACCAGCACCAGCGCCAGCATGGAAAATAAATTCAGCGCATGGCCGCTTAACGCCAGCACCGACAGCCCCGAACCCAGGGACAGCAGCGTCGGGATCAGGCTCAACAGGCCCTGCCGTAAGCCCTGGCGCGCGATAAAACTCACCGCTATGACCCCAATCGACGCCAGCAGCAGCCAGCCAAGCTTATGTCGGTAGGCGGCGAACATCTCATCGAAGTCCGCCTTGCGATCGACCCAGCCGACGCCGGGCTGCGATTGGGCAAGGCGGCGCAGCGCGGCGCCGTCGGTCACGCCGCTTACCGGAACCAGCACCGCGCTTTGCCCGTCGGCCAGGGAAAGCCATAACAGGCGCCAGCCTTCGCTGGCCACGCTCGCCAGCCAGTCCGCGGGCGATACCGGCATAGGACTGAGATCGGGCGCCGCGGCGTCCACCCCGATTTGCCCCAGCCGCGCGACCACCGTCGGCGCGGCCCGGGTCAGCAGCGCCAGATCCTGCCGCTGGCGTTGTTGCGACGACAGCGGCGGCAGACGATAGCCCGCCAGGGCGCCCCGGCGTTGCGCCTGCGCCAGGGCGGGCGCCAGCCGTTCCAGTCGTTGCAGGGTCTGTTCGGCGCTGTCGCCGGTCACCACAAACCATTTTTGATCCTGCCCCTGGCCGGATAGCAGGGCGATCTGCTCTTCCTGCTGATGAATTTGCCGAGGCGGCGCCTGTAGCTGGGCGATATCATCGTCAACCCGCAGTTGCGACAACCCGGCCAGGGTAAATACGGCCAGGGCCAGCGGCAGGCCGACGCGCAGGAGGCCGCGGTGCCGCCAGGCGGACAGCCAGGCGCGGATAAGCGGCTGCGCCGGGGTGGGGCGCACCGGCAAGCGCCGGGTGAGCAGCGGGTACCAACAGACCACCGTCAGGCAGGCGGCGGTGAGGCCGCAGGCGGCGAACACCGCCAGTTGGCGCAGGCCGGGGAAGGGAGCCAGCATCATGATAAGGTAGGCGGCCACCGTGGTCGCCAGCGCCGCCAGGAGCGCCGGCAGCACCTTGCGCAGGCTGGCCATCGGCGTATTTTGCCGGCCGTGCACCAGGCGCTCCGTCAGGTAGTAAAGCGTGTAGTCGGCGGATATGCCGACGATGCTGATGCTCATCATAAGCGTCATCAAATGCAGCCCGCCAAACAGCAGCAGGCAGGCCACGGTGCCCGCCAGCGCGCCGACGGCCACCGACAGGGCGCAGCACAGCAGGGGCAGCGGCGAACGGAATACCAGACCGACCAGCAGCAGCACGCCGATAACCGTCGCCACCCCCAGGGTGGAAATATCATGTTTGGCCTGCTGGCTGGCGTAATCACTGTAAAACAGCGTGCCGCGGGACAGCAGTCGCGCGCCCGGCCAGCGTGTTTCCAGCTGTTCACGCAGCTGCGCCAGTTGCAGGACCGCTTGATGAGCCGAGCGCATATCATAGGATGAGGCGGCCAGTTCGCCATGGATCAGATACCAGCCGGCCCCCTGCGCATCCCGGCTCATCAGCCAGCCCTGGTCGAGGGTCAGGCGGCCGGCGGATTGTTGCAGCGCCAGTTGGGACCCGCGTACCAGCAGCAGCGGATCGTGCCGCAGCTCCTGGCCGCCCACTCCGGCAAACGCCGAGTAGAGCTGGCCGGCGATCCAATCGGCCTGGGCGCCGCCGCCTTGTTGCAGCCGCGCCCGCGTCTGGTCGTCAATCATGGCGTTGCGATGCTGGAAATAAAACTGTCCCCACTGCTGTTGCTGCCGTTCGGTCATCGGGCCTTTTACCGTGCCCATGCCGGGCATGGCGGCCACCTGTTGCGCCCACCATGCCACCGGCGCCAGTCCTTGGCCGTCGGCGGGGCTGACCATCCAGACCAGTTGCCGGTCGAGGCGCTGCATAAAACCGTCATACACCGGCGCGGGCAACTGGCCCATGGCCTGGCGCGGCAGTAACGCCAGGACGCTGCCGTTAATCTGGCTGCGCGGCAACAGCAGCGCCAGCGCCAGCAGCAGCCCCAGGCAGAACAGCAGCCAGACCGCCGCCGCGCGCAGGTAACATTTACTGAACAAAGCGTTGCCGCTCGTCATGGGTCAGCACCTCGGGCTGGGTGCGCTGCCGGCTGAAGGTGATGGCGGTGCTGTCTCCCTGTTTATCCAGCAGCAGGATATGATCAAGATAGGTCTGGCCGGAAAGCGTAATGGACGTGAACAGCTTATCCAGCGGCGAGGTTTTGGGCACCAGCGCCAATTGCCAGTTTTCCTGGCCTTTATCGGTAAATTCCAGGGTAAAGTTTTGCTCCAGCACCGCGCGATCGGCCTGGAACAGCGCGCGCAGCAGATGGTTAAACCGGAACATTTGCGGATTACCGGCGGCGGTAACCACCTCCGGCGGCTGGTTGCCGGTGATTTGCACCATTTTGCCGTCGTTAAGGATCAGGGTCAGCAAAAACGGCTGTTGTTGCTGCCACCAAAGGCCGTATTGCCGGGCGATAAGCAGTTCGCCCGATGAGTGCAAGGGACGGGCGATACCGCTGATGCCGCGTTGCTGTTCAAAATGCGCGCGCACGACAGGCTGCGCGGCAAAACGCTGCTGCAGTGCGTCAAGGGTGACGGCACGGGCGTTTACGGCGGCAAGGCAACACAGCAGCAGCAGGCTTAGCGACGGCTTTTTCATTGCGCCATCCCCATACGTTGCAACAAGACCCGCGGACTGACAAAACAGAGTTCACGGCTCTGGCGTTCCACCGCTACCTGGATGGTGTAGCCGGTGGTGGTTTTGTTACCGCTCGTCCGGTCAAAAATGCTGTAGCCGATGCGCAGGCGGTTCTCGTACTCCTCAACGCGCGCCTGAACCCGGACCGGCTGCTCAAACGTCAGCGGCGCGCGGTATTTGACGCGCGCGTCCACCACCGGCCACAGATAACCGGAGGCTTCCATCTGCCGGTAGCCGTAGTTGAATTGATTGAGCAGCGCTTCGCGCGCAATTTCCATATAGCGCAAATAGTGGCCGTGCCATACGACGCCCATGGCGTCGACATCATGGAACGGGACGGTCATGTCTATTTCCGCGCTAAAACGCGGATCGGTTAACAGCATGTCAGGCCTCGGGTGGCTGCGGCGCCTGCTGGTCGGGCAGACGCCAGAAATCGAAAAAATTAAACCAGTCGAGCGGCGAGCGCAGGCAATAATGCTGCAATCGCGCCGCATACCTGTCGACGGTCTGCTGCAGCGCCTGTTGCCGCTGTTGACGCGGCAGCTCTAACCGGTCGGCGAAATGTTCATAATAGATTCGCAGCTTGCCCTGCTCTTTCAGGGCGAACATCAGCGCCACCGGACAGCGCAGGGCCGCCGCCAGCACGAACGGGCCCTGGGGAAACGGCGCGGGCCGGCCGAGAAACTCACTCCATATCACCCGCCGTCCGGCGCCCCGCCGCGGCGCCTGGACCGGGGTACGATCGCCCACTATCGCCACCCATTCCCCCTGATCCAGCTTCTGGCGCAGCAGGATGGCGGTTTCCGGCCCGATATCCGTCACCGGAATCAGATTGATGCCCGCATCAGGGTTGATCCGCTCCAGCAGGGCCCTGAAGCGCTGCGCATGGGCGCTGAACACCAGCGCATTAATCCTGACCCGCCCGCCGCCCTGCGCCAGCGCCCGGCACACTTCAATATCGCCCAGATGGGAGGCCAGGATCAGCAGGCCGCGCTGGCGGTCGATGTCCGGCTGCGCCGGGGACTGTTCGGCAAAATCAATGTGTTCCCCGAGCCTGATATCGCCTTGCCAGCTGGCCAGCTTATCCAGCATCGCGTCGCCGAATCGCAGGAAATGGCGAAAGCTGGACAGGGGATGAGGCAATACCACGCCCTGCAGCGCGGCGGTCTGTTTCACCCGTTGCAGATATTGCCCGGACGCGCGGCGCTGGGCCCGGCCGGTGAGCCAGAAATAACCGATCACCGGATAGAGCAGGGCGTTAAACAGCCGCCTGCCGCCGTAACGGTAGGCGGCCAGCATAACGCGCATGCCGGGGGCGCCGTGCCGCTCGGCCACGGCGGACCAATGAGGCTGTGGCGAACGCCGCCGCCAGTTGCGCAGCAGCAGGGTGGGAATACGCGGCAACATGCCGAAAAATAGCCGGGTATGCATCCAGGAAATGCGGCAGTTATCGCGCAGGCCGTCAAAATGGGACACCCCGTCCGGGGGGTAGATAACCCGGGTCGGCACAAACCTGCTTTCATTGCCTTGCCAATACAGGCGAACCATCACGTCGGTATCGAAATCCATGCGTCCGCCAAGCCGGACCCGCCGCGCCAGCGCCAGGGTGGCGGCGATGGGGTAAACGCGAAAGCCGCACATACTGTCTTGCAGCGACAGCGACAGCGTTTCGATCCACACCCAGACGTGGGTAATATAGCGGCCATACAGCCTGGCGCGCGGCACCGAGCCATCATATACCGGCCGGCCGGAGATCAGTTTATCCGGTTCCTCGGACGCGGCGCGCAGCAACAGGGGAATATCCTCCAGCTGATGCTGGCCGTCGGCGTCCACCTGCAGCGCATGGCTATAACCGGCCTGCGCCGCCAAGACGAGCCCCGCCATGACCGCCCGGCCCTTGCCTTGATTTGTCGCCAGGCGCAGCAGGGTAATATCGGATTGCCCGGCGCAAAGCCGCGCAAGGATCTCCCCGCCAGGAGCATCGCTGCCGTCGTCGATAATAAAACAGTGCAAGCCGTAAGACCGCAGGCGCGTCAATACGCCGGCCAGCATGGGAGCATGGTTGAAACAGGGGATGATGATACAGGTCGCCGGCACCGCGGCGCGGGTGTCTGTCAGTGACATAGCGTTATCTTTCCGCTGCTGATGGTGGGCTCGTCCTTAAGGCTTGTATCGCACAGCGTATAGCGAAAGAGCAATAACCGGCGCGGCGCCTGCCATTCCAGATGCAGGCGCAGCGTTTGGCCTGGTTTAACCGGCCGCTGGAACTTCATATTTTCAATGCCGCTGAAGCGCGCGGCGGATGCCGGTTCATCCCCTTCGGGCAGATGCAGGGCCAGCAGTTCGCGAAAATAGTGCATCGCCCAATCCATCTGCGCCACCCCCGGTAATATCGGCTGCGCGGGAAAATGGCCGCGAAACCAGAACAGGGCCGGATCCAGCAGCAGCAGCAGCTCGGCCCGGCCCCCGGACAGCGCCTGGCGTGAAATCTCAATGGGAAGCATCATGAAAAACAACGCCTTGAGCCTGTCTCCGTCGTATTTTCCCCGGGGAGTGCGCGGCAGCGCGCCCACCACGCGCCAGTAACGCGGCACGGCCGCCGGCTCAAGCCAGGCGCCGAGCGCGCGCCGGTATTGCCGCACCAGCGCGGGCAGGGAGCCGGCCGCCAGCAGCGCAATCCCCGCGGGTGATAACACCATCACCGCGCCAAGCGCAAGGCGGCCGTGCCGGGTCAGCGGCAGCGCCACCGCTTCCACAACCTCCGGCAGCGCATTTAGCCGCTGTTCAATATCAGCCAGCGACAGCCTTTTTTCTTCAATTTTCACCACCCGGTCGTCACGTCCCGCCAGGGAAAACTCACGGCCATCTTCGCCGAATTGCAGCCTATCATCCAGTATTTGACCCTCTGGCGCGGTTATCAACGCCGACACCACCCGGGTCCGGCCCTGGGCGGCGTGAAATTCGACGCCCGCGAACGGTTGCCATAAATCGTTTTCGCCATGGCGACGCCGCCAGGCGACTACCCCGGTTTCGGTGGTGCCATAAATGTCGGTTATCGCGGTCGAAAGCCATCGCCCGGCGGCCAGGGCGTCGGGCCAGGACAGCGGGCCGCCGGCGGAAAATACGCCGATGCAACGCGGCGCGGGCAGCTGCGGGTCGAGCCGCGCCAGGAAGGCCGGGCTGCTGATAAACAGCACCGGATGACCGGCGCATTGGCGGATGAACTGTTCCGGATAACGCGCGGTTTCCAGGGTAAAGGGCAGTCCCAGGCTCATCGGTAAAAAAATGGCGAAGGTCAGTCCGTATAAATGCTGGTGGGTAACGCTTGATATCACCCGGCACCCGGCAAGCGTATCAGCACCGACGCGTTCGCGCATCAGCGCCGCCAGCCAGCGGGATTCAGTTGCCAAGGCGCCAAGCGTTTTGGTCACCTCTTTTGGCCGGCCGGTGGATCCAGAGGTAAACAATACCAGCCTGACGTCTCCGGCCAGCGGCGGCAGGGGCAGGGTGGCCGGCTTTTGCGGTTGCCTGGGATCAATCAGGGGGCAATCCAGGGTCAGCGGCAGGCTGCTGATGACGCCGTCGAATAAATGCCGTTGTTCCGCCAGCAATGCCTGCCGATTATGACCGGGAATGACCGGCGTTTTGCCGCCGTGCCACAGCGCGAGAAGCGCCACCAGAAAATCGTAGCCGTCATCGAAGCACAGCGCCCATCGGCTGCCGCCGGCATCGGCCATGGCGTGCCATAATACCGTCACGTCATGACGCAATTGTCCCAAATCCAGGCAACGGTCCCCCCGCCAGGCGACGGGCGTGGCGTCGGGGCGTTCGCGGCTCAGCCAGCGCGCGGGCGCAATGACGTTATGCGGCGCTAGCGGCCGGGCTGTATCTGTTTCCTGATTATCCATTCCATTCCCATCAGCAGCCCCATCAGCAGATAACTGACGACACCGTTGTAGAGCGCCCATAAGGGCATGTCGCCATACAGGCAGGTAAAAAGCGCCGCGCCGCCGTTAACCACAAAAAACAGGCACCAGGCCTGCGTCACCCGCCGGGTATAGGCTATGGCCCGCGGCGGCAGGGCGGGTTCCCGCAGCCGGGCCAAACGCTCCACCAGGCTGGCCCGGCTGAACAGGGATGCGCCGAACAGCAGCAACATCAGCATGTTCATCATCACCGGATACCAGAGCAGCAGATGATGGCTTTTCAGCAGCCAACTGGCCGCGCACAGCAGGATGCCGAACAGCGCCAGCGCTTTGGCCAGCCAGCCCAGGGCCGGCAGAAGACCCCGCAGCACCAGCAGGCGCAGTAGAAAAACGGCCGCCAGCGCCAGCGCCATCAGATCGGATCGCCCCTGGGTGATGCCGTACCAAACGGCGAGGGGATAGAGTATCACCGCCGCCAGGCTGAACAGGCGGATCGCCCTGAGCGCCAGGACGCGGGTCGGGACAGCCACGGACCCTGACGTCACGATGTTATTCCGCCAATAACGCGGCCACCGCATCCACCACATCCTGCACCGTGCGTACGGTTTTAAACGCCTCGGGCTTGATTTTTCTGCCGGTTTTTTTTTGCAGATGCACCACCATATCCACGGCGTCGATGCTGTCGAGATCCAAATCCTCGTACAGCCGCGCCTGCGGCGTGATCAGTGCCGGTTCGATATCAAACAAAGCGATCAGCAATTGCGTCACGTCTTGGTAAATTACGTGTTTATCCATCTGTGGGCCTGTTTTTATAAGCGTTGCTTTGATGAATATTTATCCGGCTGCGCGTTGCGACTGAATAAACGCCGACAACGTGGCCACCGAAAAAAAGTGCCTGCGTATTTCCTGGTTTTCCGCCGAAAGCACGACGTTATAACGATTTTTTACCGCCAGTCCCAATTCCAGGGCGTCGATGGAGTCCAAGCCCAGCCCTTCGCCGAACAGCGGCGCGTCGGTGTCGATATCGTCCCTGCCGATGCCTTCCAGATTCAGGGTATCGATGATCAACTGTTTAATATCCTGGTTAAGTTGTTCCATTATATCATCTCAAAAGATTAACTATTCTCCGGCGCCAGCACCCCGGCCAGATGCCGGGTCAGACGCCGTGCGGCCAGCGCGGGCGATTGATCTCCGCCGGCAAAAAAATCACCGGCGGAAAATCGCGCTTTGACCTCAACGGTAAACTGCGGTTTGGTCCGCGGGATCTGATACCACTTGCTGCCCTTGCTTAGAAACAGCTGGCTGCAGTGGATATGGACAATACGGATATCGCACGCGCTGCGTACCGCCAGGTTTGCCGCGCCACGCTGCAGCTTCATCGGATCGCCTGGGCGCGAGCGGGTTCCCTCCGGAAAAATCAGCAGGCTGTCCCCCGCCCGCAGGCGTTTTTCGCTTTCCTTAAGCAGGATCTCCGCCTGCGCGTTAATCAGGTAATCCGCCGCCCTGATGGCCCCGCTGACATAGGGATTATCCAGCAGCGCCCGCTTGACCACGCAATCGCATTGCGGCATGACCGAGGCCAGCAGCACGTAATCCAGCAGCGTCGGATGATTAGCCAGCACCAGGTTGCCGCGATCTTCGCGCAACAGCTGCGCGCCGTGGATGCGGTAATCCAGTACCCCGAGCCGCCGCGTTACGTTCAGAAATAGCCGAAAGCTCGCTGAAATAACCCGGCGCGCGCTCTCCGTGCGCGCGTGCGGGTCTTTTTCCCACAGACACAGGATATGAAACCACGCCGTCAGCAGCAATCCGCCGATTCCGAATAACGCGAAGCAGCCGCCGGTCATCAGCATGCGCCAGACAAACTTCAGCTGATTATCGGGCCGGAGAACTGCGGGTGTCGCCACGCGGGTACTCATCAACAACTCCAGTGCCAGCTCAGGCGCTCGCCGGTAAGGGTAAATGCCGTTGCGCCGCTTAACCAGCCGTGCAGGAAAGCCAGGCTTTGCGGCAGTATACGGGGAGAGGCCGGCTCATCCCGCCGCCGCGATTGGCAGCTCAGCGTGGCGGCCGGCGTCAGCAAAAGCGCCACCGCGTAGGGATAATTCGGGGTCTGGCCCGCCAGGTAAGGGCGATAAAACGCCGGGATGTTATTGTCGAAGTCCACCAGCAGCACCCGCTGGTAACCGCTTTGCAAAAAAAGCTGCGCTTCAACCAGGCCCTGCTGGAAACTGTCTTCCCCGGCGGAAAGAGAGGTTGATACCAGCGGCGCTTTCGCCACGATCGTCAGGCTGCCGACGGCGGCGTTATGCACCGACATGGCGAAATCGGTGGGCGACGGCGGCGCGAGCCCCGCCAGCGCGTCGAGTATACGCTGGTTGCGCTCGAGTTCGCCGTGACGGCTGGTAAAAATTACCGCATCGGGCTGATGGCGCCGCAGCAACGCCAGGCCATGGTCCACCGCCAGCCGGCTGCCGGCGCTTAGCCGCCTGGCGGTCATCATCGGCAGGTGCCGGCAGGGCGGCAGCGGCGCGTCTTGGGCGATAAGCGGCGCGCCGGCGCTCCACCGTAGCCAGTCGTCCGGCCCGGACAAGCCGGGCGCCGAAGCTTGCCAGTCAAGGATGGTTATCGATAATTTCATATATTCTCACTGGCATAATACTTACCGATCTCTTATCTATCATAGCCGATTCGCTGTTGCCACGTTTACATTTGTTTACAATGCATAACTGCGCCGGTTGCCGAAAATCAACGCAGGGCGGCGGGTTAATGGGGCTGGTGGGCAAAACGGGGCCGCCGCGGCGAAAATTCGCCGGGGTGCGTGGCATGTTGCCAGTAATAAAGAACCGGGTGAACGTCAATATCCACCGAACGGGCCGGTTATATCGCGGCCCGCCGGTAATATTAACTTATTGCGCGGTGGCGGCTAAATTCAGCTGGATATCTTTATCGAGATTTTTTATCCAGTTATTATAATTACGATGAATATGGCCTCTGCCGTCGGCCAGCAGGTTTTTGCTGGCGATATAATTGATTTTATACTCTGTCGCGCTGTAGACGATTTGAATATCGGCCTGGTGGTCGCGCGGGTTAAGGCGGCCGTTAATGATACCGGGCTGGGCCGGCGTCATTTTCCATTGATGGGCTGAACCTGCCTGCAGAATAGCGTTTTTTACCCGATCAAGTATGTCCGCTGTGGCGCAAACATCATAAACAACCGGACCGGGGATGTAAATATCGCTATTCAGGGGTGGAAAAACGTCCGTAAATACACCGGCATCAATCATAGACGCCGTTTAATCACGTTTTGGCAAAGGATTCAGGCCAGCAGCCCTCGGCGCGGGCGTTTTATCCGGCTACCAGATCGCCGCGGACAACCAACGGGCCATGACCGCCGCTGATCAGCGCCGTGCTCGCCACCGCCACCGCCCGCGTCCGGGGTCGCTTTCTCCGGCGGTGGATGATAATTTGTTCGGCATCTGCGCGGCGAAGCGGCAACTTATCCTTATCGGAGTCAATATGCGTAATCAGCCCAAGCGGGCGGCGGTCCTGGCGGCGGCCCTGTTGTTAACGGCCTGCGGCACCACCATGCCGACCAAACCGAGCGGATTCCTGAGTTCATACGAACGCCTGACGGCGTCTCCCGACGGCGGCCAACGCACGCTGCGCACCCCGTATGCGCTTGATCCGGCGCATACCTTTATCACCAGCGTGGAATGGCGGGTGAAATCATCAAACAATCTGTCTTTGGAAGAACGCACGCGGCTTTTGGACGCACTGCGAGCGGGGCTACAGGCGCAGATCAATCGTCTGCCGGCGACGGCTGGGGGACGACCGGCGGAGGTTCGCGCCGCGATCACGGATATCGCCACCGTCTCTGCGTCATTAAACGTGCTGAGCGTGGCGATGTTTGCCGCGCCGCTGGATCGGGGCGGCGCGTCGGTGGAAATCGAGGCGCTGGATAGCGGCACCCATCAGCAGCTGGCGGCCCTGAACATGGGGTATTTCGCGCCGCTTGGCGATTTCAAGGCGCGGTTCAGCGCCCTCGCCCCGGCGGCCATTGCGCTGGATAAGGCCTGCGTCGAATTCGGCCCGTTGTTACGCCCCGGCATGTGAGTTAATAATATATTGGCGGCGGGCTGCTATATATTCCATTAGGATACGGTATATTAAAAGGGTGTATATTTAGAAATAAGTTATCTCTTAAAACAAAGCTGGCTAATATTTATCAAAATAATAATTTTTGCTATTTCAGTAAATTCTATCCACACCCTAAGGACAGGACGCGACGTAAGCGTTGAGGACTCAACCAATGAAACGGAAAGGAATCATTCTCGCCGGCGGCGCGGGTACTCGCCTGCATCCCGCCACCTTGGCCATATCAAAACAGCTCCTGCCCGTATTCGATAAGCCGATGATCTATTATCCGCTAAGCACACTGATGCTGGCGGGAATCAAAGAAATATTAATTATTTCCACTGAACAAGACACGCCGCGTTTTAAACAGTTGTTAGGCAGCGGGGAACAATGGGGAATAAATCTCAATTATCTGGTGCAGCCTTCTCCCGACGGACTGGCACAGGCATTTATCCTGGGAGAATCTTTCCTGGACGGCACCCCCTGCGCTCTGATCCTCGGCGATAACATCTTCCACGGCCATGATTTGCCGAAACTGCTGAAAAAGGCCATGTGCTGCGAGAGCGGCGCATGCGCTTTTGCTTATCACGTCAACGATCCGCAACGCTACGGCATCGTGAAATTCGGTCCGGAAGGCAAAGTCGTCAGCCTGGAGGAAAAACCGCCCAACCCCACCTCCACCTGCGCGGTAACAGGATTGTATTTTTATGATGAGCATGTCTGTGAATTGACAAAAACATTATCGCCCTCGCCGCGCGGTGAATTGGAAATTACCGATTTGAACCGGCTTTATCTGGAAAAAGACGCGCTGACGGTGGAAGTCATGGGCCGGGGATATACCTGGCTGGATGCGGGCACCCATACGGCGTTACTGGAGGCCGGGCAGTTTATCGCCACGCTTGAAAGCCGGCAGGGATTAAAAGTCTCCTGTCCGGAGGAAATTGCTTATAAACAGCGGTGGATCGACGATCGGCAATTAGCCGCGCTGGCAAGGCCATTGATGAAGAACAGCTACGGACAATATCTGAATTTTTTACTCGAAGGGAATACAGCATGAATTTCACCCCCCAGACTATTGCCGACGTACTGCTGGTCGAACCCACCCTGATTAAAGATGAACGCGGTTATTTTTATGAAAGCTTCAATCAGGAAAATTTCCAGCGGGCCGTCAATCGCGACCTGCGATTTGTCCAGAGCAATGAGTCCTTTTCCGCGCAAAACGTGATCCGCGGGCTGCATTACCAGATCGGCCGGCCGCAGGGCAAACTGGTGCGGGTGGTGGCGGGGGACGTGTTTGACGTGGCGGTGGATCTGCGCAGGCAGTCACCGACCTTCGGCCGCTGGACGGGGGCGCTGTTGTCCGCGGATAACCACCACCAGCTGTGGATCCCGGAGGGCTTCGCCCATGGATTCCAAGTGCTGTCCGCCACGGCAAAACTGCAATATATGGTGACCGATTACTGGTGCCCGCAATATGACCGCTGCATACGTTTCGACGATCCGGACATCGCGGTGACATGGCGTCAGGCCATGGCGCCGGAGGGCGCGTTGTTCAAACCGACATTATCCGTCAAAGACCAGCGCGGCGACCTTCTTGCCGATGCCGAGGTATTTTAACGATATGGAAAAAATATTCCTCACCGGCGGTACCGGCATGTTAGGTACCTATGTCGCCACAACGCTTAACGATCGCGGCTACGAGGTTATCGTTGCCGAGCGCCGCCATTTCAACCTGGCCAACTACAAGGCAATTTATGCCTACGTGAAAGAAGCCGCGCCGGAGGTGATCCTGCACTTTGCCGCCGAAACCGACGTGGATTTATGTGAGCGTGAACCGGCGCGGGCCGGGATTTGCAATCATCTGGCGACGGAACAAATCGCCAGGGCGGCCCAAGCCTGCGGCGCCTGGTTGTTATATATCTCCTCGTCGAACGTTTTTGGCGCCGAAGGCAAGATAAACTATAACGAACTGGATATTCCCCTGCCGACTAATTATTACGGGCGCTCAAAACTAAACGGCGAAGAAGCGGTAAGGGCCCTCTGTCCGGATAATCACCTGATATTACGCGCCGGCTGGATGATCGGCGGCGGTCCGGGCAAAGATCATAAGTTTGTCGGCAAGATTATCCAGCAGATCAAAGCCGGGGCTACCGAACTTAAAGCGGTAAGCGATCGTTTGGGCAGTATTACCCACGCCGGCCAGCTGAGCGATTTTATTATTACCGCGATGGCCAATCGGCAGACCGGCACTTTTCATTTTGCCAGCCATGGCACCATCAGTCGGTTTGATATCGCCCGAGCCATCGGCGAGATATTAAAATTCCAGGGCAGTATTGTGCCGGTGGAGTCGTCCAGGTTTCCGTTATCGGCGCCGCGTCCCTTTTCCGAGGGGATTCAATCAATCTATCTTCCTTCGTTAAGCGCGACCTGCAAGCCGGGATATTGGCAGGAAGATCTGGCAAGGTATGTCGCCACATTCCAGGGATGAACGGGCATTATGAACAGTAAATTACAGAATTTCTTTCAGTCGGCCAGGAAATTTGGCTATGGCAACGCGCTGATATTCGCCTTATATAAACTTTTCCCACGCTTCTTCGTCTTATTGCATCAAAAGGTCAATGCCGGCACCAATAGCGTGTGGCCGGAAATGGCAACCATGGACCCGGTGATTTCCGCCGGCGCCGTGCTGGATTATACACCCTGGGCTGCTTATGGCGGCGCGGCGGTGGCGGTGCGCCACAGCGATAACCGGCCCACCTTTATCTGGTTTGTTCCCGATTGGACAAATGTCTGGGGCGGCGGCCATTATACCTTATTCCGTTTTGCCAACCATTTTGCTAAAAATGATACCCGCAATATTGTATTTATCTATAACAACTTACGCCACAAGTCACCTGGGCCTTTGCAGGAAGAGTTAAATCATGCCCTGCCGGGGTGTTTACTGGAAGTGATGATCGACCCCGCCCTGCTTCCCGCGTGCACCGGCGCCATCGCCACCACCTGGCAATCCGCATACCAGGTGCGGGCATTCCCTTTTGCGCGGGAAAAATTTTATTTTATGCAGGATGATGAAAGCCTGTTTTATGCCTACGGCACGGCGTCCATGCAGGCCAACGCCACCTATGGTTTTGGTTTTATCGGCATTACCGGCGGGGGCTGGCTAAAGCATTGCTATGAATCCCATGGCGGCAGGGCCCGGAACTACCTGTTTGCCGCCGATCGCAACATTTTTTATCCGGCGACCGGCATTACCAAGGTACGCAAAACGGTGTCCCGGCTGTTTTTTTATGGCCGGCCCTCCACGGAACGCCGCTGCTTCGATCTGGGCATGGCGTCGCTGAAAAAAATAGCCGGCCATTATCCCGATGTCGAAATCGTTATCGCCGGCCTGGATTTAAAGGCGCGTCCGCCGTTCCCGGCCACCCTGATGGGCAATCTGACGCTTAAGGATACCGGTGAGCTGTATCGCACCTGCGATCTGGGCATGGCGTTTTCCGGTACCAATCTGTCGTATCTGCCGGTGGAGTTAATGGCATCCGGCGTGCCGGTTATTTCCAATAACGGACCGCAGGTGGAATGGTTTTGCCGCCATGGCGTCAACGCCTGGCTGGCGGATCCCACCCCCCAGGCGATGCTGGAGGCGTTTACCGCACTCTATAACGATAGCACGCTGCGGCAAACCCTGGCGGACGGCGGTTTGGCCGCCATGGCGCCGCTGGACTGGGAATCGCAGATGACCAAAATCTATGACTATGTCACGGACAATTTACCATGACGGATTAAGGCGGTTTATCGTTGCCCGCCGACGCAAGGCGGGTTCAACGGTAATGTTTCTCGACCCATTGGGTATAAGCGCCGCTGGCGACGTTGTCGACCCAGTCCTGGTGGTCCAGATACCATTGCACGGTCTTGCGGATGCCGGTCTCGAAGGTTTCCGCCGGCCGCCAGCCCAGTTCGGCTTCTATCTTGGCGGCGTTAACGGCATACCGGCGATCGTGCCCCGGCCGGTCTTTGATAAACTGGATTTGTCCGGCATAGGGCTTGCCGTCCGCCCTGGGTCGCAGCGTATCGAGCAGGAAACAGATTTTGGTTATCACATCGATATTGGTCTTTTCGTTCCATCCGCCGATATTATACGTCTCCCCCACGCGGCCGGAAGCCAGGACGCAGCGGATGGCGGCACAGTGATCCTTCACGTACAGCCAATCCCTGATTTGCCGTCCGTCGCCATAGACCGGTAGCGATTTGCCGGCCAGGGCCTGGTGGATCATGAGCGGAATAAGCTTTTCCGGGAAGTGATAGGGGCCGTAGTTGTTCGAACAATGGGTAATGACCGCCGGCAGGCCGTAGGTATGATAATAAGCCCGCACCAGATGATCGCTCGCCGCCTTGCTGGCGGAATAAGGACTATTGGGTGCAAAGCTATCGGTTTCACGAAAGGCCGGCGCGCCGGCGGCCAGGGTGCCGTACACTTCGTCGGTGGATACGTGAATAAAACGAAAGCCGTTCTTAACGGCGTTATCGGCGCAGTCCAGGTATAACCGCACGCTGTCGAGCAAATTGAAGGTGCCGACCACATTGGTCTGGATAAACTCGCCGGGACAGAGAATGGAACGATCGACATGGCTTTCGGCGGCAAAATGAATCACGCACCGGGGCATATAGATTTTAAGCAGGCTATCGACCACATCGCGATCGCCGATATCGCCGCGGATAAAGATATAGCGCGGATCGTCGTCCAGTCCCGCCAGGTTTTGCCGGTTGCCGGCATAGGTCATTTTGTCGAGATTGATTAGCCGCTCGTCGTGCTGCGCCAACCAGTCAAGAATAAAGTTAGCGCCGATAAATCCCGCCCCGCCTGTAACCAATATGCTCATAGCCTTATATTTTCCTGAAAGTAACGGCGAAAAATAACCCTATATTTCCCAATGAGGTCCAGCGATGGATACCGTCCGGAGTCCGTGGGTACGCCAGGATATTCCGGGCACGATAGGCGCCTGTTAATATCGCGGCCTTATGCCCAATGGCCTACTGCGGATGCCTTCTGTCCAAATAATCCCGCGCCATACCCATAAATTAACAACCTCAATTAAATAATGAGGTAGGTATCATCTTGTTGAAATGCTAATACAGTCATTACCGGAAGAGGAGGTATTGACTTATTTTTAAAGACAAATAAGATGTTGCGCTTAAATCAATTGGTCTCGCGCCTCTTAATCTCCACAATGATGACACGGACACGAGGCCTTATTTAATTATTAGGGTCAAAATAATGTCTGATATTATTTTTTATCCAATTTATCATCGCGCTTTAGAGTGAGCCGCCGCAATGAACTTTGCCTTTAACGACTTGCTTAAGAGCCTGCGCCACCTGCCGCTGATTGGCCATTTAGCCTACAGCGATACCAAGGCGCGTTATAAGCGCAGCATGCTGGGGCCGCTATGGCTTACCCTCGGCGCGGCGATCGGCGTGGTGGGTCTGGGTCTTATCTGGAGCCAGTTGCTCGGCCAGGAGCGCAGCCAGCTGATCCCTTCGCTGACCGTCGGATTGTTGTTATGGCAATTCATCTCAGGCTGCGTGACGGAGAGCGCTTCGGTGTTCGTACGCCAGGCGCAGATCATCCGCAATTTGCAGTTGCCTTATTTTATTCATCCCATTCAGCTGATGGCGCGCCAGTTCATTACGCTTATGCATAACCTGATTGTCCTGGTCCTGGTGCTACTGGTCTTTCCCCAGCCGGTGGGGTGGGTAACCTTGCTCTGCCTTCCCGGTCTGGCGCTGGTTCTGATCAACCTGCTGTGGATGCTGGTGCTGTTGGGATTAATCGGCGCCAGGTTTCGCGACGTGGAGCAAATAGTGCAGTCGTTGATGCCGATTATCTTTTTCCTGACGCCGGTTATCTACAAGGCCGGGCATGCCGGTGTGAACCAGGCGATTATCTGGCTGAACCCCTTTACCTATTTTATCACCCTGGTGCGTGAACCCATTTTCGGCGCTGCGCCCGGGGCTTTCGTCTACCTGGTGGCCGGCGCCATGGCTTTGCTGGGCTGGTCCGTGACGCTTTTGCTGTTTAACCGCCGCGCCCCGCGATTGGCATTCTGGATTTAAACCGGCGCAGTTTTTTAGGGTGGAACTCTCCTTATGGCATCACTTAACTTTGATAATGTCACGGTTGCATATCCCATTTATAACGCCCATACGCAATCCCTGCGCAATCAGCTGGTCAGGATCGGCACCGGCGGCCGTATCGGCAACAGCGCCGGCGCCATCGTCACGGTGACCGCGCTGGATCGGGTCAGTTTTCGCCTGCGCAGCGGCGATGCCTTGGGTTTGATCGGCCATAACGGCGCCGGCAAGAGCACTTTGCTGCGCACCATGGCCGGGATTTACCGCGCCACCGCCGGCACGGTGACGCGTACCGGATCGGTGGCGACGGTGTTCGAGCTGGGCGCCGGCATGGACCCCGAACTGTCCGGTTATGAAAATATCATGCGCATGCTGCTGCTGATGGGGCATTCCAAGGCGCAGGCCAGGGCCGCGGTACCGGATATCGAGGATTTCAGCGAGCTGGGCGATTTTCTGGCGCTGCCGGTGCGCACCTACTCGTCGGGAATGACCATGCGGCTGATGTTCGCCGTGGCCACTTCGGTCCGGCCCGAAATCCTGTTGATAGACGAAATGTTCGGCACCGGCGACGCTTCTTTTCAACAAAAGGCCGAGAAGCGCATGCATGACTGGATTGCCGGGACCGATATTTTTGTTTTCGCCTCCCATGACATGGGGCTTATCAAACGCCTGTGCAATCGTCTTTTCCGGCTGGATCAGGGTGCCATTCATGAGGAGGATATTCATGCGCTTTGACGGCGGCCGCAAACCTTAGAGCGTGATGGCTATCAGCACCGCCGCCAGCAAGCCGACGTTTATCCGGGCATGTAGCGCGTCGTTCACCGGCGGGATACGCGTTTTTTCTCCCGCCTGCCGAGAAATCCCCGGCGAAAAAGGCAATCCATTATGGCGAACACCATATAGAGGATAAACGCTATCCTGATTATCTGATCGGTTAACGTTAAGGCGAATAACGCGCCGCCCAGCGAACCCACGGCAATAAAATAGATCATTGGCACTAGCGTTTCCGGCAGCAAACTGCCAGCGCCCGATCACCGTTTCAGCGAAACCTGCGGCACGCCATATTCCACATGGGGCCGCACCACCAGATCGGCCTGATACCACTGCGTCAGCCGCGTTTCGGTCAACACTTGCGCCGGCGTGCCGCTCGCCGCCAGCCGGCCTTCATGCAACATTAAAATCCGATCGGACCACAGCGCCGCCAGATTCAGGTCATGCAGTACGCAGCATACCGTCAGGCGGCCGGTCTGCGTGAGCCGGCGCAGCAGGCGCAGGATATGCTGCTGATGATATAAATCCAGGGCGGAGGTGGGTTCATCCAGAAACAGCCACCCTGCCGGGCCATCGCCTTGCCACAGCTGCGCCAGCGTACGCGCCAGCTGAACCCGCTGCTGCTCGCCGCCGGACAGACGGCGGAAATCGCGCCCCGCCAAGACATCGCAACCGGTAAACGCCATGATCTGCGCCACCAGGTCGCGGGCCGGCTGTTTTTGCCACGGCGCGCGGCCCATGGCCACCACCTCGGCCACGGTAAACGGGAAGGACATACTGCTTTGCTGCCGCATCACCGCCCGCAGCCGCGCCAGTTCCTCCGCCGGCCACAGACGCAGAGAGCGGCCATTAAGGCGACACTCCCCAACGCTTGGCGCCAGGTAGCCGGTCAACAGGCGCAGCAGGGTGGATTTACCGGCGCCGTTGGGGCCTATCAGCGACACCAGTTCGCCGGGAAACAGGGTTAACGAAATATTCTCCAGCAATCGCCGATGGGGCAAGCGATAGCCGACGCCTTCGGCGGTCAAGGTATTATTCATTATCAACCCCGCGACGGCGCAGGATAAGCCACAAAAACCAGGGGCCGCCGATAAGGCTGGTGAGCAATCCCACCGGCATTTCCGCCGGCGCCACCGCCGTGCGGGCCAGGGTATCGGCCAGCAGCAGCAGGGTGGCGCCGGCCAGGGTGGCGCCCGGCAGCAGCCAGCGATGGTCGGCACCCAGGCACATGCGCACCAGATGGGGGATAACCAGGCCGATAAAGCCGATAATGCCGCTGACCGCCACCGACGCCGCCACCAGCAGCGCGCTGAGCATCAGCAACAGCCGTTGGATGCGCTTCACGTCCACGCCAAGATAATGGGCTTCCTCGTCGCCCAGTTGCAGCAGGTTTAACCGCGCCGCCTGACGCTGCACCAGCAGGGCGGCGGGCAACACCAGGGAGGCGCAGGCCAGCACCGTCGGCCATTGCGCCTGCCCCAGGCTGCCCATGCCCCATAACGACAGTTGCCGCAGTTGCCGATCGTCGCTGAGCCAGGACAATACGCCGATGGCCGCGCCGCATAAGGTATTGATGGCAATGCCCAGCAGCAGCAGGCGCGACAGGGAGCTATGGCCGGGACGGCCGAGGGTAAATATAAACAGCGTCACCGCCATGCTGCCGATAAACGCCGCCAGCATGGGGGAGTAAAGCGCCAGCAGCGGCGGCAGTTCCAGGGACAGGACGATCGACAGGGCTACCGCCAGCGCCGCGCCGCTGCTGATGCCGAGCAGGCCGGGGTCGGCCAGCGGATTGCGAAACAGCCCCTGCATCACGCCGCCGGACAGGGCCAGCGCCGCGCCGATAATCACCGCCAGCAGAATGCGCGGCAGCCGGATATGCCACCAGATATGCCACAGCGCCGCGTCGAAAGGCCGTTGCCACAGGCTAACCAGCGACAGATGCATCGCGCCGACATTCACCGCCAGCGCCGCCGCGCCCAGCAGCACCAGCGCCAGCAGTAGTAAAAACCGGGCCGGGCGGACGGCATGCATCATGGCAGCATTTCAGCGGTCTGGCGCAGGCGGGCGATGGCCGCCGGCGTTTCCAGGCCAAAACCCAGCAGCGCCATATCATCAAGCACCAGCAGCCGCCGCGCCTTGCCCGCCGGCGTTAATGCCAGACCCGGCAGCGCCCAGACCTTATCTTCGCCGCCCAGGGTTTTTACCCCATCGGTGGTAATCAGCACCAGATCCGGCGCGCTGCCGATGACGCCCTCCTGCGACAGCGGCTGGTAATGCTTGAATCCCTGCATGGCGTTTTGCAGGCCGGCGCCGCGTATGGCGGCATCGGCCGCCGTCTCCTGGCCGGCGGCCATGGTGGTCATGCCGCTATGATTGAATATAAACAGCACTTTTACCGGCAGCGGCGCGGTGGGGATGGCCGCCATCTGGCGGTGGATATCGGCGCGCAGCGTTTCGCCCTGCGGCTGCCGGCCGAGCGCCGAGGCGATGCGGGTGATCTTGGTGTCGATGGTGGCGATATCAGGCGTGCCGGGCACGCTAACCACCCTGACGCCGTTATCGGCCACCTGTTGCAGCGCCAGCGACGGTTTGGCCTGATCGCTGGCCAGCACCATCGTCGGGCGCATGGCCAGGATGCCCTCGGCGTTGAGCATGCGCATGTACCCCACGTCGGGCAAGGCGGTGGCCGCGGCCGGGTGCAGGCTGGTGCTGTCGCGCGCCACCAGTTGGTTTCCCGCGCCGAGGGCGTAAACGATTTCCGTCACGTCGCCGCCGATGCTCACCACGCGCGTTTGCGCCAGCGCCGCGAACGGTAGGGCCAGCAGGACGATGAGCCATTTTTTCATGCCGGCAGGCCTTTTTGCGTCAGCAGGTCGATTTGCCTGCGCCAAGCGGATTGCTCGGGCTGCCCTTCGCTGCGCTGGCCGAACAGTTGGGCGATTTGCGTGCCATCGCGCGCAAACAGTTCCAGGCTGGTGACCATGCCGTCGCGGGTCGGTTTGCGCGTCACCCAGCTTTCGGCAATTGCCTCTTCCACCAAATGCAGCGTGAAACGGGGATTGAAAATATTTATCCATTTTTCCATCGGCGCCACTTTCTCGATGATACCGGTATAAATCTGCACGCAGCCGCGGTTGCCGACAAAGACCATAAGCTCGTTGGCATCCGCAAGCGACGCATGCAATATCCGGCTCAGCGACTGGTTATCCACCTGTAGCGCCAGATCGTCGCCCACGGCGCGAAACGCCTGTTGCCGGGTAATGGCGTGGCGCTTGAGCAAGGGGAAAAACTGATGCACATCGGTCATGGCGCGCCAGTCCAGCTCAATGCGCCGGTTATCCGCAACGGCCCGGTTTGCGGCGGTCTGCGCAGGCGTGGCCGCCTTAAGCGCCAGACCGGGGTTGCCGTCGCTGGCGAAGCCGGCGACCAGCTGGTCCCAGGCTGCCCGGTCGGTGTGTTCGGTGGCATAGATTTTAAGCACCGCGTCGCCTTGATGATCGAATATCTGCAGGCTTTGCCTTTCGCCGCGCGGCCCCGGTTCGCACAGGGAGAAAACGCAGTTCCACTGGCTGACGAACAGGCGCAAATCCAAGGCCCGTGGGTTTAATACCAGCCCGCCGTGTTCGCCAAGACGCAGGTTGTCGTAACGTCCGATCAGCTCATGCACCGCATATTCGTTGCGGGTAATGGATTTTGTCTCGCCCACGGCCGCCAGCGCCTGCAGCAGCGCGGGCATATCGCCCTTCAGGCGCCGCGCATCCTGGCCTACCCTGGCCCAGGCCAGTTCCGCTTCGCTGATATTCATCAACTGCGCCAGTTCCCGGGCATATTTTTTGGGCTGCTGCTGTTTTAGCTGTAAATAGTGCTGATAACGTTCGTTCATTTTCGGATCCTGTTGCCACCGGCGTAGGTAAAACAGTTAATGTGAAATTGTTGCAATTATAACGTAAGAATGTATAAAGATGATAATGATTTCTGTTATCGTAATTATTATCGTTATCATTAAATGTTAAATGCTGTAATAGTCTTAGTTATTCCAGGGGGAAAAGACATTACCGGCGGTGTGTGAATACCGGCGAACCCGGTAATTTATCCAGGGCGATAATCCCTGTCCATGGGATGGCCGCCGGGTTATAACGCTGTGCGCATAATAATGGACCGCCATAATGCCCTTATTCCAATAAGGGCATTAGCGTGGAACTTATAATTAAAAAATTATTTTGGTTTTTATATCCATACTAATACTCCGGCAATGGTTGAGCGCTAACGTATCATTCTTCAGCTTTGAGGCTATATTATGTCCACTGACAAAAGGCGGAAAGGGCCTTTTAATGTTATTATTTTTACCGCGCTGTTTGCCTTGCCTACGTTAAATGCCGGCGCCGTGGAAAACAGCGTTCCCACCGGTAGCGTTGATAAAGACGCCAATGGACAGCCGGTAAAAGAACCGGCCGCCGTTGAAGATGTCATCAAGGTAAACGCGCCCCGTCTGGTGAAACAGGCCGGCACCGCTACCCATATCAGCGCCAATGATATGCAACGCCACGGCGGCAATGATTTCGGCACCATTATGCGCTACCAGCCGTTAATCAGCGCCACCGGCTCCAGCGCCGGCTCGTCGTCGGGGAAAAGCGGCTTCGATCGCAGCGGTTATACCGGCTATAACATTCGCGGACTGGAAAGCAACCGCGTCGGTATCGACGTGGACGGCATCCCGCTGCCCAACGCCACCGGCCGCGCCTACGCCAGCCGCGCCGGCCTGGGCACCTTCGGCATCGGCCGCGACTATATCGACCCCTATATGTACGGCCAGGTGGATATCGCCTCCGGCGCCACGCCCACAGAACGCGCCAATACCGCCATCGGCGGCGCGGTGTCCTTCCTGCCCAAGTCGCCGGATGATTATCTGACCTATAAAAAGAATAGCTATTTTGGTTATCAAAGCGATTACGATTCGGCCAACCGCGGCTGGCACAACGGCATTACCGCGGCGGCCGGCGACGAGGAACTGCGCGGCCTGGTGGTGATAAGCAGGCGGGACGGGCAGGAAACGCGCATCAATAGCGACAGCGCCGATGCCTTCCCGGCCAATTGGCATTCCACCGCCATCATGACCAGCGGCATCTGGCAGCCTAATGAAGAGCATCAGTTTACCGGGACGGCGGAATACTACGATAAGACCAACCATACCCATTTCGATACCTGGAACAGCGCCGGCGGCAGCGTGATCGGCACGTCGCAACAGCAAAGCGATACCCGCCGCTGGAGCCTGAGCGTGAAGGATCGCTGGACGCCGATAGAGCTGGGCTGGGTCGATCAGCTGGACACGCAGCTGTACTACCAGAACGCCGAGGCCCACGACAACACCGATATGCCGCTGACCGCCGCCACGCGCGAGCGGGTGCAGTCCGATTACAATGTCGATACCTGGGGATTTGACAGCCAGTGGCAGAAAGCCGTCGGCATTCATGCGTTCAGCGCCGGCCTTAACGCCCGGCAATCCGAGACGGAGCGGCCGTTCGCGCAGTATCCGGCGCCGAGCATCTACAGCGCCATCATGCAGCCCGAGGCCGATAGCCGCACCTACACCCTGGGCGGTTTTGTCCAGGACCGCATCAGCCTTGACCTGGCCGGTCACGACTTTGCCATTGTGCCCGGGGTGCGCGCGGTCTACCAGAACAGCAAACCGAGCAATGTATCCAGCCTGACCTCCGGCAGCGCGGTGCTAACGCCGGACGACGTGGAATCCCTGTACGGCAAAACCAACAGCGATAGCCAGATTTTGCCGTCCCTGAGCTTCCTGTACGATCTTACCCCGACCCTGACGACTTACCTGCAGTACAAACGCGGCGCGCAGTTCCCCGACGCCAGCCAGTTATACGGTTCGTGGAATCTCGGCTCTACCTATGCCGGCAGCCAGCAATATGCCCTGATCGGCAATGCGGATCTGAAAACCGAGACCAGCAATAATTTTGAATGGGGTCTGAAAGGCGACATCACGCCCGGGATAACGTTTAACGGCGCGCTGTTCTACAACACCTATAAAAACTTTATTGCCAATACCCGCTACACCCGCAGCGCCAATCCCGGCGAATTCACCAACGTTCCCGGCAATATTTATACCGCCTATAAAGCGGAGAACCGCGACAAGGCGTTTATTTACGGCGGGGAGTTCAGCAGCAAATTCAATTTCGGCAGTTGGTTTGAATCGGTTGACGGCTTGAGCGCCACCCTGGCGTTTGGCTATAACAAAGGCAAATCCAAGTCCAGCTACAGGGGCGACGATTATGTCGATCTGGACAGCGTGGCGCCGATGAAAGCGATTGTGGGGCTGGCCTGGGACGATCCGGCCAAGCGTTACGGCACCGCCATCACCTCGACGTTCCAGAAGGGGAAAAAAGCCACCGCCACCAACCGTCAAAGCTATACCAACAGCGGCACCGAATTGACCGACGCCACCACGGACTATATGCGCATCCCCGGTTATGGCCTGGTGGATCTGACCGCTTATTGGCAAGTGGCGAAAAACGTCAGGCTTAGCGGCGGCGTGTATAACCTGACCGATCGCAAATATTGGGATTACTTGAGCAGCCGGCAACTGACCGACGTAACGCCGCAGGATTTCGCCAACCAGGCGCTGGCCGTCGAGCCGGGACGTTCGTTCCAAGTGGGGGTCAATGTAGATTTTTAAAGCGTAATAATATCCCCGGCCCTTAATGGGCGGGGATATTTATCATTTCCCCTTCTTGGCGATGGGGATAATTATTGTTCCCGTCCTATTGTGTATATAAAAGGATGGCTTTTTATGCGTGATGGCAAGCGGTGCGCAATTTTGGCAACAGCGCTATGGTGTAAAGGGCGCACAGTCCGACAATGGCATAGATAATTCGCGACAACACGGCGGCTTGCCCGCCGAACAAGGCGGCGACCAAATCATATTGAAACAGTCCGACCAGTAACCAGTTCAGCCCGCCAATGATCAGCAAGACCAGCGCAATAGTGGTTAATATTTTCATCATTCCTCCGCAAGAAAAATAAACAACGTGGTAATTAATATTTTATTGATGACCGGATGAGAAAGGTTATTTAAGATGTGAACCTATATTCATTAGATTATATTTACAGTATACATTCTTTAACCATTACCATAATAACCTTTGCGACAGATCACTTTTCAGTCGTAATCACAGGCCAAAAACGCCATTGCTCAAACCGACGCCGCGATATGCGCGCGCAGCCATTGATGCGCCGGATCGCGATGAGTGCGTTCATGCCATAGCATGACCAACTCGAAGCCCTCGACCTCGACCGGCGGCTCGACCACCCGCAGCGCGGGGGAATTGCGCACCAGGCGCGAGGGCAGCATCGCGACAAGATCGGTGGCGGCCAGCGCCGACATGACCAACAGAAAATGCGGCACGGAAAGCACTACGCGGCGCGCCAGCCCCGCCTTGGCGAGCGTGATATCCGTAATGCCCTGAAACCCGCCGCCGTCCGGCGAGACGATCACCTGATCGAGTGCGCAGAATTGCGCCAGCGTCGGCGTCCCGGTTAACCGCGGGTGGCCGGCGCGGCCGACCAGAACATAGCGCTCCGCAAACAGCACCCGGCGATGCAGGCCGGGCGGCGAACCTTCGCGGGTATGAAAAGCCAGGTCAATCTCTCCCTGTTCCGCTTGCCGGGCGATAAGCGAGGGTACCGAGGCAAGCACCGCCAGCCTGCTGCCGGGGGACATCAGGCGCAATCCCGGCAGCGCGGGCAGCAGCGCCGTCGATTCGCCGTAGTCGGAGGCGGCGACGCGCCAGGTATGGCTGGATGTGGACGGGTCAAAGGGCGCGGCGGGCGATATCGCATGTGAGAGCGCGTCAAGGGCAAGCCGTAACGGCGTGCGCAGCTCTTCCGCCCTTGGCGTGGGGATCATGCCCCGGGGTCCCGGCAGCAAAAGGGGATCGCCAAATGTTTCCCTTAATTTGGCGAGATGGACGCTGACCGAGGGCTGCGAAAGATTAAGCCGCCGCGCCGCGCGAGTGACGTTTTGTTCCACGAGCAGCACATCCAGCGTGACCAGCAGGTTAAGATCCAGCTGTTGCAGATTAATCATCGCTATACCTGTAATAGAATAAATTCATTTCTACTATACCTCAACGCGGCCTATCCTGCCTTTTTCCCATACACAAGGCCCCATCATGAACATCCTGATCGTCTACGCCCATCCCGAACCCCAATCATTAAACGGCGCGCTGAAAAATTTCGCGGTTAAACATCTAGAGCAGGCGGGCCACCGGGTCCAGGTATCGGACCTCTATGCGATGAACTGGAAAGCCGTCCTCGACGCTAACGATAGCCTGGACGGCCAAGCCGGCGCGCGTTTTGACCCCTCGCTGGACTCCAGGCTTGCCTTCGAGCAGGGCCGCCAAAGCCCCGACATCGCGCTTGAACAGGAAAAACTGCGTTGGGCGGATGCGGTCATCCTGCAATTTCCGCTGTGGTGGTTTTCCATGCCGGCCATCCTGAAAGGCTGGGTGGAGCGCGTTTATGCCTACGGATTCGCTTACGGCGTGGGGGAACACTCGGACGCGCGCTGGGGAGACCGCTACGGCGAAGGTTCCCTGGCGGGAAAACGGGCGATGCTGATGGTGACCACCGGGGGGTGGGAACCGCATTATGGCCCGCGCGGCATCAATGGCCCGATGGAAGACATTCTGTTTCCGATTCAGCACGGCGTTCTGTATTACCCCGGTTTCGACGTCTTGCCGCCGTTCCTGGTCTACCGTACCGGCCGCATGGACGACGCCCGATATTCGACGCTGTGCGACGCGCTGGGACAACGGCTGGACCGTCTTTGGTCCACCGCGCCGATCCCCTTCCGCCCGCAGAATGCCGGCGACTATATTATCCCCGAACTGACGCTGCGGCCGGAGGTTGCGCCGGGGCAGTCCGGTTTTGCCGCGCACCGGCGTTCCTCCTTTGCGGGCGACGCCGAGTCCGGCCCGGCTTGACCGCCTGGCTTTGCATCGCCGCGCGTAAACCATCCGGCCAGATAATCGATAAAAACCCGTGTCTTTAACGGCAGGTAAGGCCCGCAAGGCCATAACAGCCATAGCGGCTCCGCCCTGACGGCATACTTATCCAGCACGCTGACCAGCGCGCCCTCGTTAAGCGAGGGCTGGACAATATAATCCGGTAGCCATGCCAGCCCCGCGCCGCGCAAAGCTCAGCCGCCCCTGAATATTATTGCGCACCATGGCGACAGGCAGCGGGTTGGCCGCCGCCGGATCCAGGTCCAGTAATTGCCAGGATTCAATTTTACCGCTGTGGGGAAAACGGTAGTGCAGGCAGGCATGACGCTGTAAATCATCCGGATGCAAGGGGACCCCGGTCCGGGCGAGGTAAGCGGGCGAAGCCACCACTTTTGAACTGAATACCGCCAGCTTTTTTGCCATGAGTTGGGAATCGCCGATAGCGCCGCTGCGCACCACCACGTCACTGTTTGGACTTAATTGATCTCCCTCGCCTGGCGTTAATCAAACCAGGTGCTTTTATTATTTTTTATAATCTCCAGGCTTTCGGCAATCTCCATCGGCACGATGCGGGTTAAAGATAAAGGCGGCAGGTCGAGGGGGTCGAAAAAATCAATGTCCAGCGAGTCCGCGCTTAAACGTAATTCGCCGCCCAGTTCCCGGCAATGAAATATCAGCTTATAGACATGCCAGGGATAAGGCGGGTGGCCATGCTGATTACGGTCCCATACCCCCAGCAGGCGCTCTACTTTGGCGCTCAGGCCCGTTTCCTCCTCGACTTCACGGCACACCGCGCCGGACGGGCTATCGCCGACGTCGGCCCAGCCGCCGGGCAGGCTCCACAGCTGGTCGTCAGCCTCCTTCACCAGCAGGATTTTACCCTGGCGCAGTATTATCGCCCTGGTGTCGACCTTGGGCGTGGCATAACCTTCCTGCTGTTTAAACGCATCCAATACCGGCGGATTATCCAGCGCCAAGATATCGGATGTGAGCTGTGCGGCGATGTTGCGCAGTTCCTGGTAACGCTCAATATCATAACGATCTTTGGTATAGGTCAGCCCGGTTTGCGCCAGCGCCTGTAATTTTTGCGCCACGACGATTGCCGATAAAGAACCGGATTTCTTATTTTCGTTTTCACCGTTTTTTGCAGTCATCATATCCTCGCTGGAAAAAAATCGCTGAAATACCGTACCGCCGGTTTGCCCGCCGGGCAAATGATTATTACAACGATAAAGCCTGTGACGCTATCAAATCCCTGAACCAGCGCTGTGCCGGATGCTGATCGCTTTTCCGGTGCCAGATCAGGTGGAATTCTATCGTAGGCAATATCACGGGCGGTGGAAACAGGGCCAGTTCGTGCCGGACGGAGGAATTGAGCACCACCCGCCGCATCAAGGTCGCCGTCATGGCGGTCCCGGCCACGACGGTGGGTATCGCAAACATATGGGGCAGCGTCAGCGCAAGGATTCGCTGTTTGCCGATCTGCGCCAGCGCTTGATCAACCAACCCGTGCCGATCGTCCTCGGGAGAGGCGAGAACATGGCGCATGGACAGAAAACGCTCAAGCGTTATATTGTCCCGCGCCGTCGTGCCGTCGCGGCGGGTAATGGTGACAAACTCGTCGCGGAGAATGGATTTGGTCATTATCCTGTTTTCCGGGCGAACGGGCATGACCCCGACCGCCAGGTCAATGGTGCCCGCGTCGAGCAGGTCTACGGCGCTATCCCGGCCGGTGAGGGCGCGCACGTGCAGCGAAACGCCCGGCGCCTGCTGCTCGAGCGACGTGATCAGGGCGGGCAGCAGCACAAACGCCGGATAGTCCGACAGCCCAAGGGTGAAGGCCAGCGATGCCATCGCCGGCATGAACGGCGGCTTGGCCACCAGCGCCGCTTCTATCTGCCGCAGCGCTTGGGCGATGGGTTGCGCAATATCCCTGGCGCGCGGCGTGGGCAGCAGCCCCTCGGCGCTGCGCAGGAACAACGGATCGCCAAATAACGCGCGCAAACGCGCCAGCGCCGCGCTCATTGCCGGCTGGCTTACGCCCACGCGCGCCGCCGCGCGGGTCACATTGCGCTCCTCCATCAGCGCGTCAAACGCGGCCAGTAAATTCAGATCGATACCGTGAAAATCCATAAAACAAATACTCATTCATATCATATATCTGTTGGACAAATAGTAGCGGATTCCCCAGTATTCAGCCATAGATTGCCGTTTATCAATAAGGACCGGACGCATATGACACTCTCCTCCCCGCTCACTGAGACAGAACAACTGCAAGCTGAACGTCAAACCGTTGAAATGCTTTACCGCGCGTTCAGCGACCAGAATCCGGACTTGCTGGATAACGCCATGACCGCCGACTGGGACGACATTCCGTTGGCGCCGGGCCAGGGTCCCGGTCCCGACGGCCTTAAGCCGATTATCCGCGCGTTTATCACCGCGATGCCCGACGTCAACATCACCATTCACGATCTGATCCAGACCCCCGGGCGCATGGGGGTGCGGGCGGAAATCACCGGCACGCATCTGGGCCCTTTGTTCGGCATTGCGGCCACGGGCAAACAGGTTCGTTTTGCTATCCATGAATTCCACGAATTCGAGGGGGCGCGCATCAAGAGAACCTGGCATATCGAGGATTGGTTCGGTCTGTTCCAGCAACTGGGCCGGTTTCCCGCGCCATGACGGCCCGGCGGCGCATTTCCGATGATATTGACGGATCGAGGGTAATGCGGCTTTAATACGTATTGGCAACCGGCCAGAAAAGCAGAGGGAAAAAATGGAACTTTACATCGCGCAGGACCAAGACCTCGACCGCGTGGCCGACCTGGTGAACCAGGCCTATAGAGGCCTCTCGGCGCCGGACTGGACCACTGAGTCGGGGCTGATTGACGGGCCGCGCACCAACCGGCGCGACCTGGCCGGCATGATCCGCAATGGCGCATCGACCATTCTGCTGGCGCTGGACCCCGCCTCCGGCCGGTTATCCGGCTGCGTGGCGCTCAGTCCGCTGGAAGATGGCGAATGGTATCTCTCGATGCTGGCGGTAAGCCCGCACGCGCAAGGTTCCGGCCTCGGCAAGGCCATCATGGCGGGCGCGGAGGACTTTGCCCGCGACGCCGGCGCCGGCAGCGTGAAGATTTCCGTTATCAATGTGCGGGATAAGCTGATTGCCTGGTACGAGCGGCGCGGTTTTGCCAAAACCGGCGACTCGGAGCCTTTTCCGTATGACGATCCCAATGTGGGCAAGCCGCTGCGCGACGATTTGGCGCTGGTCACCCTGACCAAATCATTGGGCGCGTGATGGCGGGGCGATAATATCATTGCTCCAACAGCTTATGTACCATCGCGCCGATGTGGCTTACGGCCGCTTTTATCTCACCTGTAAGCGGGCGGGCGTAGTTTATCCGCAGGCAACTGTCGTATTTACCGGCGGCGGAAAACACCGCGCCGACGGCAATGGAAATAGCCTGTTCTGATAACGCGCGATTGAGCCGTTGGGCATCAACGCGATGATCGAGCTCAATCCATAATAAAAAGCCCCCCTGCGGACGGCTCACCCGTGTGCCGCAGGGGAAGTAGTCGGTTACCCATCCGGTTATCAGGTCCCGATTATACTGGTACTGGGCGCGCATACGCCTGACATGTTTGAGGTAATGCCCCTGTTCGATAAAATCGGCGATGGCCAGCTGCGGCAGGCCGGCGGTGGGGCCGGTGCCGCTGTATTTCATATGGATGGCGCGGTTCATATAGCTGCCGGGGGCAATCCAGCCAACCCTTAAGCCCGGCGCCAGGGTCTTGGAAAACGAGCTGCACAACAGCACATTGCCGGACAAATCCATTGACGTTATCGTGGCGGGCCGGGGGTAGGGGTAGGACAGCTCGCCGTAGGCGTCGTCCTCGATAATGGCCACATCATGCTCCTGGGCCAGCCGCAACAGCGCTTCGCGGCGTTCCGCCGGCATGGCGTAGCCTAACGGATTTTGCCCGGTGGACGTGACCAGGACGGCTTTAACCGGCCATTGCTCCAGCGCCAGTTCCAAGGCCTCGACGCTGATGCCCGCTACCGGGTCGGTGGGGATTTCCAGGATATTCATGCCAAGGCCGTGCAACAGCTGCAAACCGGCCGGGAAACAGGGTTTTTCCACCGCCACCACGTCGCCGGGCTTACAGACGCAGCGAATGGCAATGGACAGCGCCTCCCTGCCGCCGTCGGTAATCAGGATATTATCCGCATCCATACGGCTGCCGCTGTCAATCATCAACCGGGCGATTTGTCCGCGCAGTTCGGCGCAACCGCGAATATCATCGTCAACAAACGTCCGCGCGGAATGCCGCTGGCTCAGGTGGCTAATTGCCCGGGTTAACGGCTTCAGGCTGCTGGCGGCGACATCGGGCGCGGCGGTTCCGAGGGCTATCTCGCCGGCCCGCGCCGGGTTGACCATTTCGCGCACCAGATCCCAGCGCGGGATGGTCAGCGAACATTGCGTCATATCGCAACAGGCGGGCAGGCCGGGGCGCAGTTTGCGTTGAGCGACAAAATAGCCGGATTTAGCCCGGGCCTCGACCAGTTGCTGATCTTCAAGCTCGCGGTAAGCCTGCTGTACCGTGGTAATGCTGACCCCATGCTCCTTGCTGAGCACCCGGATAGACGGCAGACGCACGCCGATGGGATATAAACCTTGTTCGATACGCTGGCCCAGCAGGGAAGCCAGATGTTGGTAGCGCGTGATAGCCATATGCGAGTCGTTTATTAACCGGTGTTGATCGGGGGTAGCCCGGAAAAGGATACAGATTGCCTCTGTGAATCACATAATGTGTCATGGGGGCGCCATCTGTCTACGGCAAACCGTTCATCTGCTGAATCTACCTGGTTTAGGTCAAAGGATTCATGCTGTTGCCATCGATTGCTGATGGACGACAACCATGAAAACTCTCAAGAAAGCGCAACCACATGACGCCCCGGTACAGGCGGCCCGGCCGCAGAGCGGCATTTGGGGGATAACCGGCTGGTGGCGGCGGTTATACGGCTATTATCAACGCTTGCGGTCTCTGCGCCGCGGCCGCAAGGCCCTGATGTCCCTTGATACCGCGCGGCTGCGGGATATCGGCCTGACCCGCGACGACCTGCCGTATAAAGATGAGCGGCGCTAGTCAGCCCAATAGACGATAACCCGCCTGTTCAGCGGCGGCTGCCCGCTGCGCCAGCAGCCGGTAATCAGCCGGGTCGGGTATCCTGAACCCCTGTAGCCGCAGCGCCGCCAGCAGGGCGGCGCCGTTCTCGTCCCGCGATAAGGTGGTAAACGCGCGTTGCAGGGCGGCGAGGGCGGCGGGCGGCAGCGTGGCCGAGGCCACCAGCAGGGGCATCGGCGCCGGCGCGGTATTATCTATCACCCGCACTTTTCCCATCAGGTCAGGCTCGTCGCGCGCCAGCAGTTCCCAGGCGTAGCTGTCCACCGGGCCGATATCGGCGTCACCGCCGGCGACCGCCTCCACCACCCGGCGCGGGGTCACCAGCGGGCCGACGGTGTGACGATATAAAGCCGTTTGTCCCGGGCGCAGGTATGCCAGCAGGTGAAATCGCAGGGCGCTGTAGCCGGAGTGCGATTCCGGGTTGGTAAACGCCAGCCGTCCGCCAAAGGTATCGCGCAATTGCCGGTAGGGCGCGTCGCGGGCGACAATCAAGCGGCTGCGGTAGCTGCCGGGGCCATCGGGCAGCGAATGCAGCGGCACCGGCGCGACAATGGCCACTACCGGGAACAGCCCGAGCGAAAACGGCAGGCCGCACATAAACACCCCGGCCAGATCCGCGCGCCGCCATAACGCTTCCAGCGGGGCGGGGGCCGGATAATCAATCACGTCGCCCGCGACGCCGGCGCGCCGATAGACCTCCCGCAACAGCGTTTTCCAGTCCGCGGCCGCGGCCGGGGTAACCGAATACATGCGTCCGTTGGCGATCATGAGTGGAATGACTCCTGGCCGATATCCAGCAGGCGTTCGCCGGCGGTCAGCCAGCCGGGCGTGGTGATGGCCTGCGCGAGGTTTTCAATATCGCGCGCGGTTGCGCGATCCTGATCAAGTCCGGCAACCCGCGCGCGCACGCGGCCATAAATGGCCGCGCCGCCCTGCCCGAGTTGCCCCTTGGTGTCCGGGCGCAAATCAATGGCCTGCGCCGCCACCATCAGTTCAATCGCCACCAGATAGCGCAGGCTGCCGGCCAGGCGCGCCGTTTTGCCGACGGCGGCCATGGCCTGCGAGGCATAATCCTCTACCCGATCGGCCACCGGGATGGTGATGGCGGACAGCGGATTGGCCTGATGCACGATATCGCTGGTCAGCGCGGAAATGGTTTTTTGCAGCGTGGCAAACCCCGTTTGTCCGGGGTGCGGCGTCAGGAAACGCGGCAACCCGCTGGCGCCCTCGGACATCAGTTTCATCATGCGTTCAGCGGCGCAGCTGGCCTGGCGCGCCAGCGCCAAACCCAGGGCTTCAAACGCCAGCGCCAAATGCGTCGCGTCGAAATTGGCGTTGGGCAACACCAACTCCGCCTCGGCTATCAGGGCCGGATTATCATCGGCGCTGTTCAGCTCCAGCTCCGTTGACCGCCGGGCGAGGTTAAAGGCCTGATAGACGCTGGCCAGCACCGACGCCGAGCAGCGAAAACTCAAAGGGTCTTGCAACAGACGCGCGCCGCCGGGCCGGGACAAGGCGCCGCCATCCAGCAGCGCCAGCAGATGGGACGCACATTCCGCCCCGCCCGGCAGCCTGCGGATGCGGCTGGCCCAAGGCGACAACGGGGAGGTATTGGCGCGGAACGCCTCGAACGACAGGGCGATGGCGCCGGCCTGCACGTTAATCAGCTGGGCGATATCGGCCAGCAGCAGCGCGGCCAGGCCGACGCTTGCCGCATTGGACGAGACCAGCGCCAGGCCATCCTTGCCGGTTAGCGCGGGCAGGGTAAAACCCAGGGTCCGCGCCAGCGTGCGGATATCGGTTACCTGTCCCCGGTATTCCGCCAAACCGTCGCCCGCCAGCGCGCTGCCGATATGCGCCAGCGGCGCCAGATCGGCTTCGCCGATTGAACCGAGCAACGGCACCTGGGGATGCACGCCGAGATTCAATAAGTTCAGCAAAGCCTGCGCGCTCGGCAATGAAATGCCGGAGTACCCCTCGGCAATGCCGGCGAGCCGCGCCAGCATCATTGCCCGTACCTGGGCGTTTTCGGCAAGCGGGCCAACGCCCACCGCTCGCGCCAGGGGAATACGTTGCTGGATGTCGGGTAAACGGGCGATATCGGCCTGTCCGTCCGCGCCGCTCAGCACCGCGGTATCCACGCCGGCGCCCAGGCCGGTGGTGACGCCATAAATGCGATCGCCGGCGGTGATGCGTTGATAAAGAAAGGAAAAGCCCGTTTTTATGCGCAACAGCGCCGCCGGGCTAAACGCCACCGGCTGGTGTTCCCGGGCTATGCGCGCAAGCGTCGCCACGGTTAACGCCGTATCACCGCCGAGAATGAATGTCATTATTGCTCTTAACCGAGGGCAGGAAGGCGTGTCGTCCGCCAGCGGGGCAGAACGCGCCATGAGTCGTCATTGATAAAGATAGCGTATCTTCCACTGGGAAAAATAACAAATATAATTGTGCAAATGCATTATCAGGGTAAATATGCCAGAGTATTTTTTCTAGCTTAGTGATTGATAATACTATTGAAAATATTTTTCCCCACAAGTTTGTCAATAGGATAAATAAGGCAAATTCAATATATGAATTGTGATAACGATAACAAAAACTATATTTCATAACCCTTTTGCAACATTTATGAAAAGACAGCGGGTTACCGGCTGGATAGAGTGAAATTCTTCTTATCCCTCTACAGGACAATAGGTTGCCATGCTGACGATAAAAGAAAAAATAGGTTACGGCTTGGGTGATACCGCGTCTAATTTTGTCTGGAAATCCACGCTGCTATTTCTGGCATTTTTCTATACTGACGTTTTTGGTATTTCTCCCGGCGTAATGGGAACCATATTCCTGGTCTCACGGCTGCTGGACGCCATTACCGATCCGTTGATGGGTATCCTGGTCGATCGCACCCGCACCCGGCATGGCCAATTCCGGCCTTATATTCTCTGGTGCGCTATTCCCTTCGGCGTGATACTGGCGCTCACCTTTTATACCCCGGACTTCAGTTATACCGGCAAGGTCATCTATGCCAGCGTAACCTATATTTTACTGACATTAGCCTATACCGCGATCAACGTGCCTTATTGCTCAATGCCGGCCGCCATTACCTCAGACTCACGGGAACGGCACTCCTTGCAATCCTATCGCTTTTTCATGGCCGCCCTGGCGGCGCTTATCGTCTCGGGGGTATCGCTGCCGCTGGTTAACATCATCGGCGGCGGCAACGATCGTGTCGGTTATTTCGGCGCCATGTGCGTGCTGGGTGTACTGGGCGCCCTGTGTTTCCTGGTTTGTTTTGCCATGACCAAAGAGAAATATATTCTCAATAGCGGCCAGCATTTTAATATCAAGGAAGACATTAAAGTATTATGGGGCAACAGCCAATGGCGGATTATTACCTTGTTCAAAATTGTCGGCTCGGCGTCGAATACCATCCGGGTCGGCGCCATGATGTATTTTGTGAAATATGTAATGGATCACCCCGAGCTAGCGTCGAATTTTGTCTTTTACGGCAGCATTGCCGCCATGGTCGGCTCCATCCTGTCGGCAAAATTACTGGGCAAGTACGACCGCATAAAAAGCTGCAAGGCCACGGTTTTGATTTATATCGCGCTGAACCTGGTTATCTTCTTCACGCCCAGCACCAGCATAAGCATGATTTTTGTTCTCAATATGATTTTTATGTTCTTTTTTAACCTGACCAATCCTCTGCAATGGCTTATGGCCTCCGATATCGTCGATTATGAAGAACACCGCAGCGGCCACCGGCTGGATGGTTTGATTTTTTCCACCTATCTGTTCAGCATCAAAATCGGCCTGGCGCTGGGTGGCGCGCTGCTGGGCTGGTCGTTGCATTTTGCCCATTACCAGCCGGGCGTGGGCATCCAGGACGGTACGGTGGTGCTCATGGTGAAATTTGTCTTCTGTATTATTCCCTCCATTTTTTCCGCGCTGCAAATCCTGATGCTGTTGTTTTATAAGCTAAACAGCGAAACAGTCCAGCGCATCACTGAACAGCTGGCTTTGCGCCATCAAAAGGCCGATGAGGTCTCCCGGCATACCGTTGGCGACAACGCCACGCAACGCCCATAACCTGGGGATAACATGAATATTGAAAATCCGATTTTAAAAGGTTTCCATCCCGACCCCTGTATCTGTCGCCGGGGCGATGACTTTTATATCGCAAGCTCCACGTTTGAATGGTTTCCGGGCATCCGTCTGCATCATTCCACCGATCTGGTCAACTGGCGTCCCGCCGGTTACGTGTTGACCACCGCGGGGCAACTGGATATGCGTGGTAATCCGGATTCCGGCGGTATCTGGGCGCCGGATATCAGCTATCGCGACGGCCTGTTTTGGGTGGTATATACCAATATCAAGGTGGTCAACGCACCCTGGAAAATCGGTTATAACTACCTGGTCACCGCGCCGGATATCAATGGCCCCTGGAGCGAACCGGTGCTACTGGGGGCGGGGGGCATCGACCCGTCGCTATTTCATGCCGACGACGGCAGGAAATACCTGTCCTATCGCCTGTGGGGACCAAAACACCATAGCAATCCCCATAATACGATTGTCCTGCAAGAATATTTCCCACAGCAGAAAAAGCTGGCCAGTGACTGGCGCGTTATTTTTGAAGGCACCGACCTTAAATATACCGAAGCGCCGCATATCTATCTCAAGGATGGTTATTATTATTTATTGACGGCGGAAGGCGGCACCCGCTATGAACATGCCGTCACCGTGGCGCGCGCCCGGCACATCGACGGGCCGTATGAATTACATCCGGACTGGCATATTTTGACCGCCTGGGATAAACCGCGACATCCCCTGCAAAAAGCGGGACATGGTTCATTAATACAATTCGATCGGAATCGCTGGTATATGGTCTATTTGACCAGCCGGCCGTTAAAGCTGCCGGATACGCCGTTGATCACCACCAAGGTGCGCGGTTATTGCCCGCTGGGCCGCGAAACGGCCATCGCCGAAATTGAGTGGCGCGACGGCTGGCCTTATGTCGCCGGCGGTCCACTGCCCGCCTTGTCGGTGCCGGCGCCCCGGCCGGAAACACAGGCGGATCCGGCGCCGCAGGCCAAACACCATGATTTCAATCGCACCATCCTGGATGACGATTTGCAAACGCTGCGGCAGCCCTTTTGCGAAGAAATGGGCAGTTTAACGGCACGTCCGGGATATTTGCGCCTGTACGGCAATGACTCGCTGTTGTCCACCTTCCTGCAATCCACCGTTGCCCGGCGCTGGCAGCATGTGCATTTCGCCTGCGAAACCCGCTTTCAGTTCAGTCCCCATAACTTCCAGCAAAGCGCCGGCCTCACCTGCTATTACAGCTCGCTTAACTGGTCATATTGTTTTGTCGCCGGCGACGGAAAACAGGGACGATCCATCAAGCTGACGCAACTTGATAAAGGAGAGGCCATGTATCATATCGATGAACCGGGGATTCCGGTTCCCGCCGGGGCGCAATCGATATGGCTGAAAGTGACGGTGAACGGTTTAACCTATCGCTATAGCTATTCGTTCGACGGCGACGGCTGGCATGATATCGGCCCGGCACTGGAATCCTGGAAGCTGTCCGATGATTATACCCTCGGCAAGGGCTGCTTTACCGGCGCGTTTGTAGGACTGCACTGCGACGATATCAGCCGGCACGGCTGCCACGCCGACTTTTATTGCCTGAGCTACCGGCCTTTGCCGCAGGAAGAATAACCGGGCCTCAGTCCAGGGGAGGGATGACACCCTCGGCCAGCGTTTTAAGCAGGCGCGCGCGGCGGCGTTCGAGATCCGCTATTTGCCGTTCGATGGACTCCAGGCGCTTGCGCTGTACCGCGGTGGTTTCGGGGCAGGCGCCCGCCCCTTCGATCATCAGCATGCAGTCGGGGAATGCGCGGATCTCGGCCAGGCTGAAGCCGGTGGCGATCATCCGCTGGATCTGCCTGACCTGCGCCACCGCCGCCGGGGGAAATGACCGATAGTCGTTGCAGGTACGGATGGACGTGAGCAGGCCCTGCGCATCGTAATGGCGAATCGAACGTACGCTGGCGCCGGTTGCGCTCGCGAGCTGACCAATGGTCAGCGGTTGCTGGATCGTGGCTTTATTCATCGGAATAGCATGGCGGAAAATGTCGTTGACCCGGATATTTTTCGCCATTGACCCTGGCCTCAATGTAACAGTAGTAATTATAGGTACCCGTCAATAATAAGAGTACCACAAAATGACGAAACGAAATTTTCACCTTGACCCTGACACCAGTGTGAGGGTTGAGATTGCTGGTTCTTGTCCAACAGAATCAACAGAAGAGTACCGCTTATGTCCAGACTTTCGTTTAATTGCCTGGTGTCATCGCTGGCCGTCATCGCCACGCTGCTTGCCCTGTCCCCCGACGTACAAGCCGAGGGGAAAAGCTACACCGTCAATGCGCCTGACGGCGTAAAGATAGCCGTCCAGGAAACGGGCAACCCCGAGGGCCCGTCCGTCATCTTTATCCACGGGTTGCTCGGCAGCCACCTCAACTGGGACAGGCAAATCAACAGCCCCCGGCTCGCGCGCTATCGCCTGATTACCTATGATATGCGCGGCCACGGCCTGTCCGGCAAGCCCGCCGACGGGGAGGCTTACAGTGATGGACGGCATTGGGCGGACGACCTCGCCGCGGTTATCCGCTCGGCCCATGCGCGCAAACCCACCCTGGTGGGCTGGTCGCTGGGCGGCGTTGTTATCTCCAACTACCTGGAAAAGTATGGCGACGACCCGATCGCCGGCGCGGTCTATGTTGACGGCGTGATTGAACTCAAGCCCGATCAGATAACGCCGCATCCCGCGATATATCGCGATTTAAATTCGCCAGATTTGAAAACCCACCTCGACGGCGTGCGTGATTTCCTGCGCCTGTGCTTTCACACCCGACCCGACGCGGCCACCTTCGGGCGTCTGTACGCCAATGCCGCCATGGCTTCATGGGATATGCAGCGCAGCGTAATGTCGATAACGGTCGATGCGGCCAAAGCCCTGGGCAAGGCGCGGGTGCCGGTGTTGCTGATTTATGGCGCGCAGGACGCGCTGGTGCGGCCCACGGCGGCCATAGCGCGTGCTCAGGCGCTGAATCCGGCCATTCAAAGCAAACTTTATGCGGGCTCGGGTCACGCGCCCTTTATCGAGGAGCCGGAGCGCTTTAACCGCGATCTGTCGGTGTTTATCGATAACGCCAAACCTCGCTGAGATCGGGAACCGGGGCCATGCCGGCAAAACCAGACGTGTGCGATTATCATCAGCGCAGCGGCCGGCGGCCGCCCCGAATACAACGGTGCCGAGGCTATGGTAATTTCAGGCAATTAATGAATCCGGTCAGACCATAATAAATTATTAAGATAAAACTTAAGAATAGTTACTCTTATTATGAATACAGATCACAAGTCATATTTACCGCCTTGAATAATAGGTCCGGGTGGAAAAAATATATTTGTAAACGGAGAGCCGACGCAAATTACTCTAGTCAATACAGGGTTATACTGAATTGAATATGATAATAATGCCTGTGCAGGGAGTTAACCATGCTAACCTTCGCGCTGCGTAATAGCCTGTGGCTGCTGGTTTATCTGTTTTTTATTTCTGCTCCGCTATTTGTATTGCTGTTAGGTTCTTTGCCCCCCGCGCGTGATTTTTGGACCGAATTCTCCATTGCCCTGGGGTATTCCGGCTTAGCGATTATGGGGCTGCAATTCGGCCTGACCTCGCGTTTTCGCTGGGTAACCAAACCCTGGGGCGAAGACGTGATTTATCATTTCCACCGGCGCATATCGTTGATCGCCCTTGGCCTGGTGCTGGCCCATCCGCTGATTTTGTTTATTGTCAGGCCGGAACTGCTGGCGCTGCTGAATTTTGCCTCGGCCCCCTGGCGCGCCAGGCTGGCGGCGATATCCACCTATTCTTTGATTGGCCTGATCGTCCTGGCACTTTGGCGGGTAAAGCTGAAATTAAGCTACGAGGCGTGGCATCTCACCCATATCATCCTGGCGGTGGCGGCCGTGGCGGCGGGACTTATGCATATGGCCGCCTGGGGATTTTATCTTGAAGACCCGATGAAAAAAGCGCTGTGGTACGGGCTGACGCTGTTCTGGCTGGCGCTGTTGCTGTATGTCCGCCTGGTAAAACCGCTGTTTATGCTGCGCCGGCCTTACCGGGTGGCGCAGGTAAAAACCGAGCGCGGCAATACCACCACGCTTGTGATGAAACCGGAAGGGCATGGAGGTTTCCGGTTTACGCCGGGGCAATTCGGCTGGCTGACGTTGTGGAACGGCCCGTTTAACATCACCGGCCATCCGTTCTCGTTTTCCTCCAGCGCGCAGGCGGGCGACGGCCGCGTAGAAATGTCGATCCGGAACCTGGGCGATTTCACCGCGGGAATTTCCCAGGTTACCCCCGGGCAACGGGTGTATCTCGATGGCCCCTACGGCGCCTTCACCATTGGCAACCCGGCGGATATGCACGTGCTGATCGCAGGCGGCGTCGGCATTACCCCCATGATGAGCATTCTGCGCACGCTGGCCGATCGCGGCGACCAACGCCCGGTGGTGCTGATTTACGGTAGCAGGGACTGGGAATCGATAACCTTTCGCGAGGAGCTGGACGCCTTGCGGGCGCGGCTCGATCTCAAGCTGGTGCACGTTTTGTCCCGACCGCATAAGGGCTGGACGGGAGAAACCGGCTTTATTGATGCCGCATTATTCAGGCGCCATCTGCCGCCACCCTACAATATGCACGAATACTTTATCTGCGGCCCCAATGTGATGATGGATGCCATAGAGAACGCGCTGGCCGCTATGGATGTGCCGATGTCCAAATACCATACCGAACGCTATAACTTCGCTTAAGGAAAACCTACCATGCAACGACTGTTCGCCGAACGGCTGGCGCTCATCAGCGGAATAATCATCGTGGCGTTGTCCGTGCTTTTTGCCTATTTACGGGTATATGGATGATTGCCGGGCACCAGGCCCGGCATTAATGACCGGGCCTGGCCTGTTTGGCTTATGCGGTTTTTGCGGTGGTTCTAAAACGGGCAAATAGCCATTTTTCTATTTCAACAATAATAAATATAACGATGCTCACCAGCAGGGTCACGCCCCAGTAATAAGCTGGCAGCGGCTCGGTCCCGAACGCCCGGTTCATAAACGGCAGGTAGATAATGGCCAGTTGCAGTACTATCAGCACACCGGTGACCAGCCATAATCCCTTATTCATAAATATTTCCCGGTTCAATGGGAACCTGTCCGTTACCCGGCAGTTAAACATATAAATCCATTGAGCGGTGACCAGCGTTTGCATCACCAGCGTACGGATAAATTCGCCGCTATAGCCGCGCGGCAGCAGGAGCGATTCCAGCCAAAAGGCGCTACAGGCGATAAGCGTGCCGACAAAGGCGATGCGCCAGATAGCATGGCCGTCCAGCACGTGCCGCGCCGGATCGCGCGGTTGACGGGACATGACGCCTTTTTCCGCCGGTTCAAAGGCCAGGCCGAACGACAGCGTGGTGGACGTGGCCATATTTACCCACAATATTTGCAGGGCGGTCAGCGGGATCACCGCGCCGGCCAGGATGGCGAAGATAATCAACAGCCCCTGCGCCAGATTGGTGGGCAAAATAAACAGGATGGTTTTTTTCAGGTTATCGTAAACGCGCCGCCCTTCTTTAACCGCATTGGCGATAGTAGCGAAATTATCGTCGGTCAATACCATATCCGCCGCTTCCTTGGTGACCTCGGTGCCCTTGATCCCCATGGCGATGCCCACATCGGCCTGTTTCAGCGCCGGCGCATCATTCACGCCGTCGCCGGTCATGCCGACCACGCCGCCCTTATCCTGCAGGGCTTTGACCAGCCGCAGCTTGTGCTCGGGGCTGGTACGGGCAAAAATATCATAATGAACCGCGGCGCCGGCCAACTGGTTATCATCCATATGCTCCAGCTGGCTGCCGGTAATGGATTCGACCCCATTGCCGATGCCGAGCATGGCGCCGATGGCCATCGCGGTTTCCTGATGGTCGCCGGTAATCATTTTTACCCGGATGCCGGCCCGCTGACACAACGCAATGGCTTCGATGGCTTCCGGACGCGGTGGATCCATCATGCCGGCAATACCGGCAAACACCATGCCCCGCTGAATATCCGCATGCTCCAGGCCCGCCTCTCCCGGGATGGGGCTTTTAAACGCGGCGGCCACCATGCGTAATCCCTGCCTGGCATAGCGCGCCATTTCCTCTTCCCAGTAATCGCGGCGAAACGGGCGCACCCCCTCGCGCGTCAACTCCTGGTGGCAGAAAGTAAACAGCACGTCCGGCGCGCCGGTGAGGAAAACCAGGATCTCGTCGCCAACCTGATGGCGGGTCGCCATATATTTATAGGCGGAGTCAAACGGGATTTTATCCAGCAGACTAACCTCACCGAGCCGAAGCCCCGATTTGGCGGCCAGCACCTTTAACGCGCCTTCCGTCGGTCCGCCGGTAATGCCCCAGTGACCCCGGTCGTCCTGCCTTATCTGGCTGTCATTACATAATTCCACCGCGGTGATAAAGCGCGCCAGGACGGTATCCTCACTCAATTCAACCGCCTGTTCACTTCCCAGCGCGTAGATGTTACCCACCGGCTCATAGCTTTCCCCGGCGACGCGATAGCTGCCATCCGCCATTACCACCGCTTTCACCGTCATTTCATTCATCGTCAGCGTGCCGGTTTTGTCGGAACAGACCACGGTCATGGCCCCCAGCGTTTCCACCGTCGGCAGCTTACGGATAATCGCCCGCGCCCGCGCCATGGACTGTACGCCCAGCGACAGGATAATCGAGATAATGGCCGGCAGTCCTTCAGGCACCGCGGCGACGGCCAGGCTTATCAGCGCCAACAGCAGCTCGGTGAACGGCATATCGCGCAGGAAAAAAGCGAAGATGAACAGCACCGCCATCATCACCAGAATCAGCATGAATATGCCCTTGCCCAAGCGGTCCATTTGCGTTAGCAGCGGCGTGCGGTGCGGATCGATGGCGGCCATCATTTGGTTGATATGGCCCAGCTCGGTATCGCCGCCGCTGGCCACCACCACGCCTTTGGCCGTACCCGCGCTGATGGTGGTACCGGAAAAAAGCAAATTAACGCGATCGCCAATCGTCACCTCCCGGTCGATCGCGCCGATATGTTTTGCCACCACCGTCGACTCACCGGTAAGAATGGCCTCCTCCACCAGCAGGTTATGCGCCTCCAATAACCGCAGATCGGCCGGGATTTTGTCGCCCGGCCGCAGGGTAACGATATCGCCGGGCACCAAATCCCGGGCTTCAATGGTCTGGGTAATCCCAGCGCGGATCACCACCGCCGTGCTGGACAGCATGCCCTGGATGCTTTTGAGCGATTTTTCGGCGTTGCTTTCCTGCACAAAACCAATCAGCGCGTTGATTACCGCCACCGCCAGGATGATGACCATATCCACCCACTGCGCCATAATACCTTTCAATACCGCCGCTATCAGCAGTATGTAAATCAATACATCATTAAAATGCGCCAGAAATTGTAATAACGGATGCCGTGTTTTACGCGCGGGCAGCTCATTGGCGCCATAGCGCCTCAGCCGCTCGGCGGCCTCTTGCGCCTCCAGTCCGGCGTCGGTGGTATCAAGCTGGCGCAGCGTTTCCGCCGTATCCAGCCTGTACCAGGCTATATCCGGGTTCTGCGATGAAACAGACGGCTTTACCGGTGAAGTTGTCATGTAATGACCTCCAGATGGCAAACAATAATAGGGCGATTTTCAAAAATTATGACGCGCTCGTTTAACCTGCAAGGCAATAAAAGCGGCCGAACGCCCGGCCAACGGCGAGATTCAGGTATTTAAGACGATGATGAGTAACTTAATAATAACAGCCTCATAGCACGATCAATGAGATGTGGGTCAGCTTATGGACAGGATAATGATAAATAAATTAACCGGCTTGATACTGTTTGTATGAAATGAAATTTTCGCATTTTCTATAAGGCTGATAAATAGGAGACGGGAGTAATTAGAAATATTTATTTTTTTTAAAGTTAAATATCAAATTATCTTAATTAAACTTTACTCCCTTGGCCTGTATTGCCTAACAGCGGTGACCACCCGTCCGGCGGGCCGGGGGAACCCGGCCACAAGCGATGAGTTAAGGTCTGTTTATTCAATGGCGTTTAAGAAAATTACTGCTGATGCTCGCGAATGAATTCAATAAAGGCGCGCAGCGGCGCCGGCACCAGCCGCCGGTCCGGGTAATACAGATATGGGCCGGGGAAATCGGTCCACCAGGGTTCCAGTACCGGTTCCAGCGCGCCGCTGGCGAGATGGGGCCTGAGCCACTCCTCGAACAGCTGTATCACCCCAACACCCGCTACCGCCGCCTCCACCGCCAGATCCACCGCCGCCCCCACGCTCACGATAAGCGGCCCCGAGGGCTGCACCCTGACAATCTCGCCCTCTTTGACGAATTCCCATTCCGGCATGATGCCGCTGGCATATTTACCCCGCAGGCAAGCGTGGCGCAGCAAATCCCGCGGATGTTCCGGCCGGCCCCGGCGGTCAAGATAGGCGGGGGCCGCGGCAATGGCAAAACGCTGACGCCTTGGTCCGATGGGCACGGCGATCATATCCTGCTCCAGCTTTTCGTCGTAGCGTATTCCCGCGTCGCAGCCGGCGTGAAAGATATCCACCACATTGCTGTCGGCCACGATCTCAAGCTGAATGTCGGGATAGCGGGCCAAAAACGCCGGCACGATGCCGGGTAGAACCAGACGCACCGCACTGACGGGCACGTTGAGCCGCAACGTGCCTGCAGGGGTGGCGCGAAAAGCGTTAACGGCGTCGAGCGCCGATTCCACTTCGTTCATCGCCGGCAGAAGCCTTTCCAATAACATTTTTCCGGCGGCGGTCAGCACCACGGTCCGGGTGGTGCGGTTAAACAACCGCACGCCCAACTGCCGCTCGGCGCGCCGCACGGCATCGCTCAGGCGCGAGGGATTACTGTTGATGGCACGCGCCGCCTCCCGGAAACCACCCGCTTTGGCAACCGCGATAACCGCGTTAAGCAGGCCCAGATCGATGGTCATTGTCCGTAACCTCGTACAGCCTGTATCTATTTGACCCTATAGTCGCACAGCATTGTTGCTCCTACAATGGATGGTAACCAGAACAGGAGAGCAACTATGACCAGCCACACTACTTCCGGCAGTTATCAACTTGGCCACCGCCAGGTCAACCGAATCGGTTATGGGGCGATGCAACTGGCGGGTCCCGGCGTGTTCGGCCCGCCTAAAGATCACGCCATGTGCCTGCGCGTACTGCGTGAAGCGGTGGCCGCCGGCGTCAACCATATCGATACCTCCGATTTCTACGGGCCCCATATTACCAATAAGCTCATCAAGGAGGCGCTGCATCCCTATGCCGACGATTTGTGTATCGTTACCAAAGTGGGTGCGATAAGAGATGAAAAAGGTGGCTGGATTCCGGCGTTTTCGGCTCGGGAACTTACCCGGGCGGTGGAGGACAACCTGCGCCATTTGGGCTTGGATGTACTTGATGTGGTCAATCTGCGCAGTATGCTGGATGTCCATCGTCCGGCGGAAGGTTCGCTGGAAGCCCCTCTGACCGCCCTGGTCGAATTAAAGGAACGCGGCCTGATTCGCCATATCGGCCTGAGCCATGTTACGCCCACCCAGATATCCGACGCACAGAAGATTACCCCCATCGCCTGCGTGCAGAATTATTATAATCTGGCTAATCGCCAGGACGATGACCTCATCGATGCGCTTGCCGTCCAGGGTATTCCCCTGGTGCCGTTTTTCCCACTGGGCGGATTTTCCCCCCTGCAATCCGAAGCGCTTAACGAGGTCGCGCGCAGGCTGGACGCCACACCCATGCAGGTGGCCCTGGCCTGGTTATTACAGCGTTCGCCGAATATATTGCTGATCCCCGGCACGTCTTCGCCGCAGCATCTGCGGGAAAACCTGGCGGCGGCCGAGGTGCGGCTGTCGGCGGAAGATGTGGCGTTGCTGGAGCAATAAGGGATGTTTCGCGGCTAAACGGCGCGGGTGTAAAGCCCGTTCCCGCATGAGGACCAGATTTGCCGGGTTGGGAAATATCTTTCTAAGAAATGGGGTAATTTTCTGGGTGTTACCATATTCACCAGAATTATTACCCCTTTTAGGCGACCAAACCCTGCGCCGTTTGTTTAACGTGCCGGAGCCGGCCTTCGTTAACAGGTCAGACCGGCACTTACGTTCGGCTGGGGTGGTTTCATTTTATGCCTCGGCGTCCGCCAAGGCATCCAGTTCCGAATCGCTTAGTCCGGTAAGCTGGGTTACCGTGGCGCGATCGAGACCCATAGCCAGCATGCTACGGGCTATTTCATTATCCCGCTCGCCGCGACCTTCTTGCCGTCCAATCCGGCGGCCTTTCAGCTCCAGCTGTTCTGCTATGGTCATCAGTTCCTCCCTGTAGCGTGGCGTATTATCACCCAGATTACGCAAAAAGACTTCCGAGTCAAGGCTATTCGCCTCCTGCGTCAAGTAGTGCATCAGGCACGCCACCTGCTCCTTGCTGGGATGGGTCAACTCCAGTAAAAAGGCGATATCCTGCAGACGAATGTTGATATCCCTATCGCGAATATGTTTTTGCACATATTCCAGCAACGCCGCTTTCCGATGGGCCTTGATTTCATCATCGGGTATAACCGTCACGTCCACCAGGGGAAACGCGTGGCAATACAACGCCTGCGCCAGGGCGGGGTCGTGAAAGCAGTCGAGCCAGCGGGTGCTGTAAGGGTAGGGACTTTGGGTACCGTGGTAAAACAGCAGCGGTATCACCAAGGGGAGTTTAGTATTGCCCTGTTCGAGATGGCTTTGCATTGCCGCCACGCTGTAGCGCAGAAGCCGAAACGCCATCATCTCATCGGCGCTGGACTGGTGTTCGATCAAGCAATAGATATACCCCGCGCCCGCCGTGGTGCGCAGGCTGTAAAGTATATCGCAGCTATGGGAGCGCATGTTGTCCTCGATAAAGCTGCCTGAGGTGACGGCCAATGTAGCGAAGTCGCATAACTCCCGTAGTGCCGGTGGCAGATGTATGTGCAAAAAATCGATAACCACGCTGATATCGCCAAAAAATTTCTTGAATAATGAATCATGGGGTGTAGGGAATTTATTCATGAATACACTGTAGTGGTGTTGACGTAAATAGAATTTAAACACCTATGGAGACAATTGTCTGGCGCAATATATTTTCGACGCATCTCTCATTTTAATGTAACGTGGCAATTATCAGTACATAATCAGCATCGATTGAATAATTGATGATATCAGTACGACATGCTATTAACTAAATTCGAATGTCACTAATTCACGGAATTATTTTATAATCACTCATGGTAAAAATTAAATTGGTAAGGATAAATATGCAATCGTATCCTAATTATTTTATATTCCAGATTAGGCTGGTTTTATAATTAACGATATCCATTCTGCATTCTTATTCTTAGCGAATTCATCAAGGAAGTCTGTGTCATCGGCACATCACACGTTTATAACGCGTCGGCATCCGCCAGGGCATCCAGTTTCGAATCGCTTAGTCCGGTAAGCTGGATTATCGTGGCGCGATCGAGGCCTATAGCCAGCATGCTACGGGCTATTTCTTTATTCCGCTCGCTGCGTCCTTCTTGCCATCCTTCTTGCCATTCTTCTTGCCATCCTTCTTGCCATCCAATCTGGCGTCCTTTCAGCTCCAGCTGTTCTGCGACGGTCATCATTTCCTCCCTGAATGAGGTTAAATAATGGCCGGGTAAGGACACCCGGCCAGCAATGCTGGCTTTTCAATGCAAACCCGCCAGTCACGGTCAGCAATGAAACTGGCATGGGGATGTATAATGGCAGAATGAACCTTAATGGTTCCATAACCGTTACTAAAATTGACAAATCAGGGCGACAGCAACGGGATAAAAGTATCGAACGCCAAGGCGAGTGGACCGGCCGGCGAATCTTTCATCGCTTATTTTAAGTGTTCCCCAACATGCGTATCCGAGCCAGTTGATGGATTTGTGTAATTGGCTGATATGACGCGCAACAGCCTGCGGCAAGCCCCTTGGAAGGACTGCAATGCCGTCGCCCGGGAGCGGCAGGCCGTATCTGGCCAACGCAAGACGCTGGCTTGCAAGCGCTGGACCCGTCGCCAGTGCCCGCGATCGCCGCTATTCGCGGATAAGCCGCAGCCGGCAGGCAAACCGGTTGAGTCTTGCGGGGGACGTCTGCGGAACCGGACTCGATACAGAAGCTG
>NZ_DASWOM010000133.1:0-15276 GCF_036398755.1 Acerihabitans sp.
CAAGCTGCACCAGCTTTAGCTTAAATTCGGGAGAGTAAAACTGGCGTGGAGCAGAACGCCAGTCCGTCTTAGCCTGAACAGTTTCCATGGTAGATGTCCGTCTGTTGAAGAGGTGGACATCTAGGTTATCTACCGATATCAGTTAAAAACAGACGTTACTGAGGCGACGCTTACAAATCGGCCACTGGATGCTATCTACCCCATCGTCTATCTTGACTGTATCGTACTGAAAGTTCGGCCAGATAGTCGCGTCATCAACAAATCCATGTTCCTGGCTTTGGGCATCAATATCGAAGGCCAGAAAGAATTACTGGGTATGTGGCTGGCCGAAAATGAAGGGGCAAAGTTCTGGCTGAATGTACTGACGGAGCTGAAAGACCGTGGTCTGAACGATATTCTCATCGCCTGCGTTGACGGCCTGAAAGGCTTCCCGGACGCCATCAATGCAGTCTACCCGGAGGCACGTATCAAGTTATGTATCGTGCATATGGTGCGTAACAGTCTGCGGTTCGTCACCTGGAAAGACTACAAAGCCGTCACCCGGAACCTGAAGTCCGTCTATCAGGCGCCAACGGAAGAGGCGGGCTTGCAGGCGCTGGAAGCGTTCGCCAGGGCCTGGGATAACCGCTATCCGCAGATAAGCCGCAGTTGGCAGGTAAACTGGGGGAATCTTGCCACGTTCTTTGCCTACACACCCTACCCACCGGACATCCGCAAAGTGATCTACACAATCAACGCCATCGAGTCGCTGAACAGCGTGATCCGCCACGCGATCAAAAAGCGGCTCAACGGCGGCAGAATTATTTTTTCTCTGCTTCCTGCTGCTTGGCTTTTTTGGCCGCCATATGGTGGCCGACCGCGCAGCCGCCGGCCGCGCCTAATACCGCATGGTGTTTAACATGGCCCACGACCCCGCCAACCGCCGCCCCTTTGAGGCAACCGGCGGCGTAGGTGAAAGAGGTGGTGCATAATAACGCGGTGAAGAGCAGTGAAAGCCCGAATATCTTGGTCATGATGTATCCCGGATTGATAAGAGAAGCTAAACAAACACCTTGCCCCTGAAGCGAAACGGATGTCATGCAATCTTGTGTAACAAGGTGATGCGTTGTCAGGGCTGCTTGTCAAAACGGTAAACCAGCGCCAAGGCGATGATGACGAGTAAAACCGGCGGAATAAGCGCCGTTGACGGGGCGTTAAGGGAAAATAATAATCCCAGGTTAACGATGATTTGGTAACTGATGTAGGTGATGAGTCCCACAATGACGCCTACGGCCAAACGGCTGCCTAAACCCGGCGCTCGCGGGGCGCTGAAGGTAAAGGGGACCGCCAGTAAAATCATCGCCAGAATCAATATCGGCCGTCCCAGCTTTTGCCATAAGGCAAGCTTAAACTCGATGCTGGGCTGGCCAGTAAGGCGTAAGTAGTGAATGTAATGGTTGAGCTGCTTAATGGAGAAGCTATCGCTGGGCATGGTGAGTTCTTTCAGGCTCATGGTGGAAAAAATGGATTGCCATTGCAGAGTATCCTGCGTGGCTACCGTTTCTTTTCCATTCGCCCAGCTTTTTTGGTTGACGCCATGCAGAAGCCACATTCCATTATCAAGGATGGTGGCTTTTTGCGCATAAATATAAAATTTCAGTGAAAGATCAGGCTGGTACTGAAATATCTCAATCCCTTTCGGTTGTTTATGTTCATCCAGGGTGTTTACCGTAACAAATTCATTATTGCGTCTGGCCCACAGCACATTGCGCGGGGTAGCGCTATTATCGGCCGCAACGGCGGCGTCCTTGAGCTGCACCGCCCGTTGCTGCAGGGGAGAAGCAACCCACTCATCCAGCAAGCCTAACGACAGGGTCAATAGTAGCCCTGCGGATAAAATGACCAGGGAAATTCTGAAGATTGACAAGCCCGCGATGCGCATCGCGGTCAATTCCTGAGTTTTCGAAAGCTGGCCAAGCCCCACGATCCCGCCGAGCAGGGCGATAAAAGGACCCAGATCGATAAGGCATCTGGGTAAATTCATCAACACCACCACCAGGGCCTGCGTCCAGCGGTAGCCGTTGGCGCTGACGTCATCGAGCTCGTTGATAAAGTCGAAGGTTGAAAACAGCGGGATTAACACGCCGGCGGCGGCCAAGATGCCTAAAAAGACGTTACGTATTAAATAACGACTAAAAATATTCATCGAATTAATTTCTGTAGTAATGATAATTCGCGCGCTATCAAAATCAGCACCCCAATCGACATGATCAACGGTACTAGCCAAAGCCCGGGGAAGACGTTCAGGCTACCGTTGGCAACCAATGTGCGACAAATGTTGCCGCCGTAAAAAATAACGGTAAATAACACCGCCAAGGGGAATAACGTCGCAAAACGGCCTTCGCGTGGTTTGGTGCGGCTCAAGGCGACCGCCAACAGCGCCATCAAAACAGCATTTATCCCGCGGCTCTCCCGCCATTGCAGTTCCGCGATATCGACGGGATTGGAGGAACGCCCCAATTCCGCGGCCGACGCCGACTTACTCTTGACATCGGCGCTTTGGTCAAGCGGTTTTAGCTGGAGTTTAAGATTATTATAGATCTGCTCTTTGTCATCGGTACCGGTATGCTCCAGCGTGTAGGCGGTTCCGGCGTGCAGCACCACCGAGGGGGTGATGGGCGAAGGATCGGTAACCTCAACCGTGTGGGCTTTGTAGACATGGCTTTTGCCGCCGGAGAGCGTATAAATCAGTGCGTCGGACAGGCGTTGCGATCCGGGGTCGATGTGTCCGGCCAGGATCATTCGGCCGTTATCACTGATATTAAACTTACCGGCCTGCAAATGACCGACATCGAGTTCGGACTGTGACTGCAGCTTTATCTGGTAAATTTGCGCGTAGGCCCAGGGTCTGCCGTACATGGAAAGTACCGTTACCAGTATGCCCAAAGGAACGGCAAGGATCAGAACGGCTTTATAGAGCCGTAAAGGACTGCAGCCGGCGGCATACATCGCGGTTATTTCAGAGTCGTTATAAAGCTGGCCAAGGGCAATGGCGACTGAAACATACAGCCCCACCGGCAGCAGCATCTCCAACGCAATCAGCACCTTGTAGAAGACAATATCCAGCACGGCTTGCAGGGCCAATGTGCCGTTGGCCGCGTCCGTCAGGTAGCGCTGGGCGGAATAACTGGCAAAGATGAAGATAAGAAAACCGACGATAATCATCACTAACCGGCGAGTCCCGTCCATGATGTAGCGCTCAATCAAGTACATATATAACGTACATCCCACATGGCAAGAGAGAGGATTATCTGCATAACGGCCGATCATATCGCTATTGTCCATAATGCACCGGCCCTTTCAGGCGCTTTTCATCACATCACAAGCATAAAATATAATCAAGCCCGCGTGACGGACCGCCCCGACGTCCATTCCGCCGTGTCGCAAAACATGGCGCGGCCTTTTGGCGCGGGGCGGTTTCAAAAGCCTTTAGGTTGGCTTAAATTTGGTTTATCCTATCGCCCACCCTGGCTGGCGGCGAAGCGAAAATCAGTTCAGGCGTCGTGAAGTATCACCAGAAGCGTTGGCTTTGAATTCCATGGGCGGCGGCACGTCTGAATCATCCCCAAGTATTGCCGTGTCTGATAGGTATGCAAGGTGGGCTTATCTCCCTGCCGGGCTATTGATAACCGAGTGGCGAGTATGGCTGGTTTTCTACCATGAAGCATTGGTTTTCCGATGGTGCTTTCCGCACTATCATACGTAACAGCGCCTATTTAGGCTCCGGTAATGTCGCCAGCGCTTTACTCGGTTTACTCGCGCTGTCTTGTGCGGGTAAGGGCATGTCGCCGGAGATGTTCGGGGTTCTGGTCGTCATTCAATCCTATACCAAAGCGATTAGTGACTTTATCAAGTTCCAGACCTGGCAATTCGTGGTTCAATTCGGCACGCCGGCCCTGGCGGGTCAAAACATTCAACGATTCCGCGATGTCATTGCATTTTCCTTCGGCCTGGATATTGCAAGCGGGGCCGTTGCGGTGCTGGGGGGAATGTTGCTGCTGCCGCTGCTGTCGCACGCCTTGGGGCTTGATGCGAAAAGCTTCTGGCTGGCCATGCTTTACTGCACGTTGATACCTTCCATGACATCCTCTACCCCCACCGGTATTTTACGGGCGGTGGATCGTTTTGATCTGATTGCCATCCAGCAAGCCGTGAAGCCTTTTTTGCTTGCCGTCGGCAGCGTAATCGCGTATTTCGGCAATTTGGGTTTTGCCGGTTTTGTTATCGCATGGTATGCCTCGAACTTGATTGGCGGAACGCTGTTCTGGTGGTTTGCCGCACGCGAATTGCGCCGCAGGAATATCCATAACGCCTTACGGCCCAGCTTGTTTGCGGCGGCGCGTCAAATCGGCGGCGCCTGGAACTTTGTCTGGACGACAAATCTTGCGCATACGATCTGGGCGGCCCGTAACTCCTGTAGTACCGTATTAGTGGGCATTATCCTGGGGCCGGCGGCGGCCGGGTTGTTCAAGATCGCGATGACTTTTTTTGATGCCACGGGCACGCCGGCCAAACTGCTGGAAAAGAGCTTTTATCCGGAAATCATGCGCTTGGATCCACGCACGAAAAGACCCTGGCTGCTGGGGCTGAGATCGGCCATGCTCGCCGGGGGCATAGGGATACTGGTGGCGCTGGTGGTGGTGGTGGTCGGCAAGCCGTTAATTTCCATTGTATTTGGCTATAAGTACCTGGAAGCGTATGATTTAATCCAGGTTATGCTGAGCGCCATCGTGGTGTCCATGCTGGGCTTTCCCCAGGAGTCCTTATTGTTTATGGCGGGTAAGCAGCGGGCTTTCCTGGTTGCGCAGACGGCTGCCTCCGCTTCCTACGTCGTGCTGCTGATTGTGCTGTCACATGCCTTTGGCGTACTGGGCGCCGCTTTTGCGTATTTTGGCGGGCAATGCCTGGACGTGCTGTTGTCCCTCATACCGACTTTGTGGGCTTACCGTCACCGCTGTTTACTGCAATTTAGCGCACCCATAGAGAGTAATAAATGACGAGCAGCAACACGTGGAAAACGTTCTCGCCTGAAACGGTACAGTTGTTATTCACCGCGGTGGAAGAAGATGACATTGTCAATGAGCATGCCAGCCTGCCGCAGGTAATCGATCTACAGTGCCCGCAGGAAAATATTCGCAATAACTACGCATTGTGTCTGCAGTTTTGGGCGGAAGGCTTTACCCGCATCGAGCTGCTGCGCTTGGTGCGCAAGTTATTGAAAGGCGATGAATTATCCGCCTCGGAGCGCATGGAGTACAAATATATCCGCTCACGCTATAAGCATTTACGCTTCGCCCAGCGGCTCTATGGCAAAAAGCATGAGGCTAACCTGTGGTTTCGCTCGACCACCGTGGTTCTCGGGCATTTTCAGGATGCGTTTCGTAACGGTAATAAGGATGTACTCAGGTTTTACGGCCGGATCCTGCGTATTTTCCTCAGCAAACCGGTTTGGATGCTGGTGCATTATGCTTTACGTCATACCCGCCTGGATAGGGAAAGCGGATTTATCGCCTATCGCCAACAGCAGATGCGGGCGCTGAGGTCGCTGATTGCGCAGCCGCAGCTCAAGGGTAAGGAATTCCATGCCGTGCGAAAAATCATCAGTCAGCAGGTGTCTTATTATGACACGGTAAGATCGATCGAGCCGGGCAACCAGGACGCCTACAGGATTTCCCGATTTTTAGCTAATATCAATGGATTGATGGGCGATCGCCATGACGAGATGGTGGCGGACAAGCTGGCGGGACGTAAGCCCTATGACGACCCGGCAATGCTGGATCCGACTATTCGCCGGCATTTGGAGCTGTTCCTCGCGCGTTATCCTTTGTAACCTTGCCGGCCGGTTCGAGGGGTAGGGGGATTACCGGCAAAAAAAGGAAATAGCATGGCCTTACGTGGACTACCGATCGTTTTACTGCTCCTGTTTCCCCTGATGGCGTCATCGCATAACTTCGTCAATGGCCAGCGCGCCGCGCCGGTGGACATCACCGACCGGGGGGAATTAGTGCTGGATAATGATGGCATTCGCTACGAAAACTGGCATAGCGCGCAGTTGGCGGGAAAAGTTCGCGTCATGCAGTACATCGCCGGGCGCACCTCGGCAAAAAAGAAAAATTCAATGCTGATCCAGGCCATCGAGGATGCGCATTTTCCGAATGACCGCTTTCAGCCGACCACCATCGTCAACACCGACGATGCGATCCCGGGCTCCGGCCTATTCGTGCGCGGCAAAATCGAGAAAAACAAAAGACGCTACCCGTGGGCGCAATTTGTCATCGACAGTTTTGGCCTGGGCCGCCAGGCCTGGCGGTTGAATGAAGCAAGCTCAACCATAGTGGTGCTGGATAAAGACGGACGCGTCCAGTGGGCAAAAGATGGCGCCCTGACCGCGGGGGAAGTGGATCAGGTGATCGCCCTGGTACAAAAACTGCTCGATAAATCGCCATCCTGACGCGCCAATAACGCTTAAAAATCCGTTTTGCGGGAAAAAAAACAGCTCCATATACCCACCAGAACGTGGCCGGCCGCCTCGCTATTGATACAAAAATCCGGCGAGCGGATAAGGCTGGTGAAGGGGGATGGCGTTTTAGCCGCCCACGGCAGACCCGTGGGCGGCATGATTGCCGTCTGGCCGGATATTAATTTTTCAGCGCGGCAAAGGCCTGGATAATGGTGTCGATCTGTTCGTCGCTGTGCGCCGCATTGACGCTGCAGCGTAGCAGGGTAATACCCGCCGGCGCCGCCGGCGGCAACACCAGGTTGACATAAACGCCATGTGCAACCAGTTCGCGCCACAGACGCAGGCCATCTTCTTTCGAACCGATCATGACCGGCACCACCGGGCTGATGCGTGGCCCCAGCTCGTAGCCGAGCTCAGCCAGGCCATGATAGAGCCTGTGCGCGTTGCTCCACAGTTTTTCACGCAGCTCCGGATGTTGCGCAATGATTTTCAACGAGGCGCGCACCGAGGCGATGCTTGCGGGCGATGGCGATGCGGTAAAAATGTAAGGGCGGCTGCTGTAGCGCAGAACGTCCATGGCCTTGGCGCCGACAGCGAAGCCGCCGATGGAGGCCAGGCTTTTACTGAATGTGCCCAATACGATATCCACATCCTGCTCAACGCCAAGCGCCTGGGCGAGGCCGCGACCGCTGGCGCCCATCACCCCGAAGGAATGCGCTTCATCCACCAAAAGATAGCCGCCGAGGCGTCGTTTGATGTCGGCAATTTCAACGAGCGGGGCCACATCGCCCAGCATGCTGTAAATCCCTTCAACGATGATTATCGCATCGCGCGCGCGCTCGCCCAGGCGCACCATGCGGCGTTCCAAATCCTGCGCATCATTATGGCGAAAACGGATGATTTGCGCGCCGCCCAGGGCACAGGCGTCATAGATGCTGGCGTGGCAGTCCGCGTCTATCAAGACCACCGCGCCGGGATCGGCAAGCGTGCTGATGACTCCCAGGTTAGCCGTATAGCCGGTCGAGAATACAATGGCGGTGGGCCGGTCGAAAAAAGCCGTTAACTCCTGTTCCAAGATCAGGTGCGAGCCATAGCTGCCGTTAGCCATGCGCGACCCGGTGGTCCCGGTGCCCTGGGCCGCCATTGCGGCCTGGCCGTCCGCTATGGCTTGAGCGTTGAAGGTCAGGCCCAGGTAATTATTGGTGCCGGCCAGAATAATCTTCCGATCGCCAATGCGTCCTTCGGTTGCCGAGTAGATCTCATCAAAGCAGGTGCCGAAGGGGTTAAGGCCGGAGGTTTGGAATTGCACCCGCTCATCGGCCAGGCGGGTAAATTTATCATAAAGTCCCATTGGCGCTCTCCAGGTGTGGTAGGAGGGCATCCAATAACTGCTCGGGTGTTCTCACGTACATTAAAATATTAATAGGAATTGAAATATCTAATTTATCTTCCAACATCATCAACAAACTCATCACTTTTATGGACTCCAGGCCAAGATCGTTGACGAGATCGCTATCCGGCTTTATTTCCTGATCGTCAGCGACCATACCCTGTAGGCATTCAAGGATATAATCCAGTACAACTTTACGATTTAGCATAGAAACGTTGACCTACCTATAGTCAAGATAATCAAAATAGTCCTTCAAGCAGCGCGCGTTCCAAACTAATTTTAGGAAACCAATTAATATATTCGGACAAGCTTTTATTGCTCGCGGACCAGTCAAGATGGGTTAATTCACGGATTTTACTGGGGGTCAGCATAGGTTCTTTTCTGGCCAACCCGTTGGTTAGCATACCTATCTCTGCAATCAGCTTAAGCAGGGGTAACGGAATGCCGATTAGCCGCACGGGACCCTGACGCACCGCGGCGCCTATTTCTTGTAAGCGCTTCCAGTTATAACCGCCGGCCACGCCGTCGCAAAGTTCATAGGGAGCCGCCTTGGGTTGCCCGGCCATCAGCCATTGGCTGACCGCTTGCGCTAAATCGCTCACATGCAGGAACGATAGCTGTGCCTCAGGCGCGCCGAGCCGGGGAAGCACTCCGCGTAACAGCCAGCTGAATAAGGGTTTTAGCTCTTTATCCCCTGGCCCGTAAACCGCCGTCGGGCGAAAAATCCCCAGGGAAATATCCCCCGCCATGGCGATTAATTGTTTTTCGGCAATATATTTTGAATTCGCGTACCAGGACAGTTCAGGATGACGGGCGGCAAGAGACGATATAAATAAAAAACTCTTACAACTGCCGCTTTCCTTGGCGGCCTGCATGAGACGCACGCTGCCCTCGACATTACAGCGGGTGAAGGTTTCTGCGCAATGTCCGCGAACCTGGCCTGCGCAATGGACCACATGGTCAGCGCCGCTGACCAGTTCCGTAAGCGCGTCTTTGTCTTCCAGCGCGCCATGAATCCAAGCCACATTGCCGGTTGAGGCTTTACCCGCGGTTCTGGTCAGCGCCCGCACGGTAAAACCGCGTAACAGCAGGTTTTCGGCGATATGCCTGCCGATAAAGCCTGTCACACCTGTAACCGCGACCGTTGTTGTCATTGCGCATAACCTGCTAACCGTATCTGCGGGCTGATTGATTCGGTAAAGTAACGCTTCTTAAAGCGTTGGTTGAGGCTTTATGTGCGGTTCTGGTCATTGCGCATAACCCGTCAACCGTATCTGCGGGCTGATTAATTGGGTAAGGTAACGCTTTTTGGCCTCGGCGCGCGCGGGCTTGCCCGAGGAGGTTCGGGGAATGCTATGGGGCGGCAGCAGTTGAATGTCCACAGCCACGCCGAACTCGCTTTGAATACGCGCGCTCAGGGAGTGGATGATTTGCTCCCGCCGTTCGTCAGAGCTCACCCTGCACTGGATCTGCAAAATAATCTTGGCGCCGTCACCGTGTTCCTGGGTGGTGACGAAGGCAATGGCATCACCCGAGCGGATTTCCGGCTCCGATTCCGCTACATATTCTATATCCTGCGGCCAGATGTTACGGCCACGAATAATAATAAGATCTTTTTTCCGGCCGGTTACGTACAGATTGCCATCGAGCAGGTAACCCAAATCCCCGGTATCCATCCATCCTGTCGCCTGGATTTGTTGCTGTGAATCCACATCGCGGAAATAGCCGCTCATCAAGCTGGGGCCGGAGATACAGATATGTCCCACTTCGCGTTCTTGCAGCAATGCCTCGGCTTCGTTGCGAATTTCAATACTATGGCTTGGAAGCGCCTTGCCGCAGTTTACAAAAGTGGCAAAGGCGCGGGTGTTTTTGGTGGGCGCCACCGCCTTACCCTCATACTCCAGAATATCGCGGTCGACGTGGTTGACCTGCGAGCCGGAGGATGCTTCGAAAAAGCTGACCGCCAGCGTGTTCTCGGCTAAGCCATAACAGGGCATGAAGGCCTTGTCATCAAAGTGGACTTTATTGAACTGCTCGCCAAACTGACCCAGCAACTCCGCGGGAATGGGTTCCGCCCCCACGCCGGCCACACGCCAGCTTGAAAGATTTATTTCGGCCAGCTCTTTATCGTTGCTGCGACGTATGCATAATTCGTAGCCGAATGGCGGTGCAACGGAAACGGTGCCGCGGTTTTTACTGATAAGTTTCAGCCATTGCATCGGACGCATGGCAAAATCTTGCGTGCGTAAATAGTCAACCGACAGCTGGGTTGCCATCGGGGTCAGCAGGAAACCCACCAGTCCCATATCGTGATAGAAGGGTAACCAGGAGACGCAGCGATCGCCCGCGCGTAGTTTAATACCGTCATGGCTGATAACCCGCAGGTTAGCCATAACGGAACGCTGGGTAATAATCACGCCGCGAGGAAAGCGGGTACTGCCGGAGGTATATTGGAGATAGGCAATATCGTCCGGCGATGGCGGCTGCAGTTCGACATCCCTCTCCGGCAATGCGCTTAAATCCGCATTGCTGAGGATATGCGCGGGCAGGGCATCCTCGCTCGCGGAGTTAATCAGCGGGAGCCATTCATCGCTACTGATAATAGCGGCGGGCTTACAGCTCTTTAATAGCCCCTGGAGTTTGTCGCTGTAGGAGGCAAGCTGCCCCACGCCCATGGGGATGGCAAGCGGCACCGCGACCAGGCCGGCATATTGGCAGGCAAAAAAAGCCTCCACAAAGCCAACGCTGGTATCAGCAATAAGCGCAACACGGTCGCCTTTGTTAAGCTTCAGTGATAACAGGCGCCGCGCTCCGCTGATCGCATGACGCCTTAGTTCGCTATATTCCAGCGCGGCTACCAGCTGATTACGGCGATCGTAGAAATTCATACCCGTACTTCCCAGGGCGGCGTAGTCTAACGCCGCCACCAGGGTGGGGAAATCCGCATAGCGCATGGGAAGAGAATGGGCAGAGCTTGTTTCAGACATATACAAAGCAGCCTTAGATTCAAAATCAACGAATAATACAGTTAACCATTGATACAAGAGGTGGGGTTTTTGTAATAATTTGTAAAGCCCCATTGATTTTTTTACTGTTTTATACTTCACAAAACCAGTGCCTCTCAGCGCCGGTATCTTCCAAGCCGCTCTAAAATAAAGATAAAAATCAGCCGCCGCCAGACCTTGGCGATAACCACGTCATAACCGCATTTTCTGGTTAAGATGAAGTTGCCCACGGCGATAGCCATAGCTTCACATTTCCGTGCAGGCCGGTAATGTTGCCGGGTCTGGCCGGTGCATTCAAATAAACATTAACCCGCAGAAAGGCTTGCAGGTGAAAAAAGCATTAAGTGGTAAAAGATAGCAATGCTTCTCTGGCTAAAGTCAGTAGACTATTGCATCCATAATGTGTTTGAGCTGGCCCAGTGCTCAATATCGCCAAACATAATAAGCTTTATCGCGCGGACAGATGTACCAGGCATCATGTTTTCAGCAGTTTCCTAAGATGCAGGATCAAATATGACAGGGCTTCATTTTGCCTGGACTTGGCTTAGGTAATAATGGCTTATTGTGCGTTTTTCAGTAAATTTTTCAGATTTAAGGGTATTTATGATTTGCATTGAAAAAGTCATGGATAAGCGTGCGCTTAAGGCATTCATCGCTTTTCCTTCCTCGCTCTATCACGATGATCCTAACTGGATAGATCCCTTGTATCTGGAGCGGGCAGAGCATCTGTCTAATAAAAACCCAAGTGCGGAACATATAGAATGGCAGGCATGGGTAGCCAAAAAAGAGGATAAGGTTGTTGGCCGGATAACGGCACAAATAGACAGTTTACACCGCGAACTTTATGGTGAGGATACCGGGCATTTTGGCACGATTGACGCCATTGATGATCCCGAGGTATTCAGTGCGTTATTTACTGCCGCGGAAGACTGGTTAATTTCGAAAGGAGCGAAAAAAATCACCGGGCCTTTTAGTCTGAATATCAACCAGGAAAGCGGCTTGCTGATTGAAGGTTTTGATACGCCTCCGTCCGCATTGATGACGCATGGTAAACCCTATTATGCCGCGCATGTTGAGCGGCAAGGATATGCGAAAAGGATTGATCTGCTGGCCTACTGGATGCGGCGCACAGATCTGCATTTTTCTTCTTCATTAACCAGGCTTATGGATCAGGTCCGCGGCAAGGTGACGATTCGCCGCCTCGATCGTAAGCGGTTTAGCGAGGAAATGCAGATTCTGCGGCAGATTTTCAACTCTGGATGGCAAAACAACTGGGGTTTCGTACCCTTTACCGAACATGAGTTTGCCACCATGGGTGATCAACTGAAATACCTGGTACCGGACGACATGATTCATATTGCCGAGATAGACTCGGTGCCCTGTGCCTTTATAGTGGGATTGCCCAATATCAACGAGGCTATCGCCGGATTGCGGGGCCGTTTATTCCCCTTTGGCTGGGCGAAAGTGCTGTGGCGTCTGAAGGTGGGCGGCGTGCGTACCGCCAGAGTGCCTTTAATGGGCGTGCGCCTGGAATATCAATTCAGTCGAATGGGGCCGGTGATTGCGCTGCTGTTGATTGAAGCGTTACGCGACCCCTTTGCCAAGCGCAATATCGATGCGTTAGAGATGTCCTGGATCCTGGAAACCAATAGCGGCATGCGTACGATCCTGGAACGGATCGGCGCGATCGCCTATAAACGTTATGGTTTGTACGAAAAGCAGCTCTGATCCGGCGTGTTAGCGCCGTCTTATCTTTGACGTCCCCGGTATGAGGCTAAAGGCCGCGCACGCATAGTGTGCGCCTTGCCTATGGTTTTATGGCCCATCGTGAGTCAGTTCATTATCAGAGAAAAGTCATGGCATTCGAAAAGAAGAAAGGAATCAAACGATTAAGAAGCAGTACCGGTAACTCGCTGGCGGGTCTGGTCGATGCTTTGCTTACCGAGGACGCTTTTCGCCAACTGTTTATTATCAACACCATATTATTGATCATCGCTTTTTGTCTGGACATCACCAAGACGGAGCGTTTATTCCTGGTCTCCAGCTGTTTTCTGCTACTGGTGGTAGAGCTGCTTAACACCGCTATTGAAACCGTGGTAGACCGCGTTTCACTCGATATCCATCCCCTATCGAAGCGGGCAAAGGATCTGGGCGGCGCGGCGCAGTTGGTCACGGTAGTGATGACGATAATAATTTGGTTAATTATTCTACTTTAATGATTAAACGGGTTACGGCGTTGGTCATCGAGACCCGGGTCCCTATGGGATGGCTTCACCCCGGCGCTTTGAGGCCGCGGCAATTGACGATATGGCGGCCAGCGCTTTTTCCAGCACCTCGCTATAGGGGGCCTTAGCATCCAGATCGAGGATTCTGGCGCCGTTGTAATCCAGCTTCACCATGACGGCTATTTTATCCCGCAGCTCCTCATAACTGTGGTCGGGTTTGCGGGAGAAGGCGGTTTCGACATCAATATCAAGGCGAATGATTAATTCGGGGCGGGATAGCGCCATCTGCTGATACAGCCGGCGCTCGCTTGCGGCTAAACGCGTCATCAGCCAGCCCTTGACCCGCTCCAGGCCAATGCCGGGCCCATCATAATGAAAACCCGACATCTCCGCCTGCGGATAGCGATCGCTGATAACCAGTACGCCGCTTTGCGCCAAACGCTGTACCTTGCGAAAATTCGCCGCGCGCAACAGTGAGAAGCCGTACATAATCAACGCCGCCCACAGCGCCGGCGACCTGCTGCTCATGCTCTGCGTCTTCTCGGACTTGGCGGCCAGGCGCCGCTCGAGCCACACGCCGATAAAGGGCAGCCGTTTGATCTTATCGCCGGATTCACCGGAGAGAACCCCAAGATAACGACGCTCAGTCACCCAGTGCGCGCGCAGGTTTTTTACCAGGTCCGTGGTAAGCGTCGACTTTCCGGTGCCGTCACAGCCCACTACCGCAACAAGCCCGGCGACGTAGGCGGGGGACGGATCGTTTTTTGTATTTAAGCTATCTGTTTGCATTTATTTCAGTATTCAAGAGTAATCACAAGCCTGAACTTGTCACGACGAAAGAGAGGTCCGAATCGCACGTAACGATTCCTCGAGGATCTTACCCGCCGGCTCCCGACCATCTAACTCGAGGATCTTCGCGCCGTTGAAAGTAAGCAAGGGTATGACCCTGATCTTCTCACGCAGGGCGGCAAGCCGGTGATCGGGTTTGCGTGAATGCGCCGTCTGTTCGTCAATATCAAGCCGAATCAGCAGCAGCGGCGGATAAGAGGCCATCCAAAGGTATAGCTTTTGTTCACGTTTTCTCAGCGCGCGCACCCACAGGTTACCGCCCACCGTTTTTGCCAGCTGCGGACCGTCGACGCGGAAACCCGCCACTTCGGCCTGGGGATAGCGATCGGTAATCAGCAGGCGCCCCCGCCGGCTTTTCGCCAGCATGCGCCGGAACTTGTAGGTTCGCCAACAAGAAAGCAGATAAATAACCAGCGTGGTGACATTGCCCGGGGGCGTCGAGGGACGTTCGTGCACCAGATTGGATTTAGCCTGTAAATAACGGCCAACGGCGGCGCCGATAATAGGCAGGCCGCCGATCCATTCGCCTATGCGCCCCGATGACTGGCCAAGATACAGTAATTCCGGCGAGTCTTGCGCGGACAGATGGCTTACCAGGCTGGCGGCCAAAGTCGACTTACCCGAACCATCACACCCCGTTATTGCTATCACTCGCACCGGGGGATGAATAGCGATGGGTCTAATCTGTTGACTCACATCAAAAAATCCGATTTCAAAAAAATATATTGTATGCTAATCCACCTTGGGTTCAAGATATTTGTTCCACGTGGCCGTGACAACGGCTATTAGCGACGTTCCCCTTGGCAAATGATATATTCGCGGGAATATCTTTAGAAGAGAGTCTGGTTATGCATTCACAACTTCCACCGCTCATAGCAGTAATAGGCAGCGATGGTTCTGGAAAATCCACGGTCTGCGAACATCTTATCACTCATGTAAAAAAATACGGTCCCGCGGTAAGGGTTCACTTAGGTAAACAGGCGGGGAACGTAGAACGCGTCGTGGTAAAGCTGCCCTTCATGGGTCGCTCGCTTGACAAGGCGATTAAACGAAATAAAGTCAATATTACCCGGTCTCTTCCCGGCCCTGTCGCCGCCCTGGTGATAATGTCATTCGTGCTGCGCCGATTATTGCGCTTTCGCCGCATGCTGGCTTTTCGCCGGCAGGGGCTAATGGTACTCACCGACCGTTTTCCACAAGTGCAAATCCCGGGGGGCTATGACGGCACGATTCTCCCCGCCAACGCGCCGGGCAGCCGGTTTGTGGCATGGCTGGCGGGACGTGAACGCACGGCGTTTCGCTGGATGG